>NZ_DHEI01000002.1:0-13838 GCF_002399805.1 Flavobacterium sp. UBA4854 | reverse complement strand
TCAGAGTTTCCTTCACGTAAAACTGGGTTTACAGCAGAACCTAAAACTTTAGCATATTTTGCTTTAATTTCCTTTTCAGCATCGTTTTGTGGATCTTCTGGGAAATTTGGTACGTTGTATCCGTGCGATTGTAATTCAGCAATAGCCGCTTTTAATTGCGGTACAGATGCAGAAATGTTTGGTAATTTAATGATGTTAGCTTCTGGCTGAGTTGCTAATTGACCTAATTCTGCCAATGCATCTCCAGTTTTTTGAGCATCAGTCAAAGATTCTGGGAAATTTGATAAAATTCTTCCTGCCAGCGAAATATCTCTGGTTTCGATTTCAATTCCAGCTGTTGCTGTAAAAGCTTGAACAATTGGTAACAAAGAGTAAGTTGCCAATAGAGGCGCCTCATCAGTTAAGGTGTAAAAAATTTTTGATTTATTCATTTTCTTTTTTTTTTATAATCGTATCGTCAGGAGTTAACGATGTAAAAGATATATTCGGCTCAAAATGAGCGGAGCAAATATAATAAAATCACAACGAAAACGGTTGAGTTTTGATGAGAAAAGACGAAATTAACAGATTGTTATTTCGAGCTCGTTATATTGCTAAATCGATGATTTTGGTATTAAAAAATTACGGTTTTGTTAGTGATGAAAATAGAACATAAAAAAAACTCGTTTCAAGCAATATGAAACGAGTTTTTTATAACATTTTGATAAATGATTATCTTCTTTTATCTTTAATCTTAGCTTTTTTACCAGTAAGTTGTCTGAAGTAGAAAATTCTAGCTCTACGTACAGCACCTTTCTTGTTCACTTCGATTTTTTGTAAAGCTGGCAAGTTTACTGGGAAGATACGCTCAACACCAACAGATCCAGACATTTTACGGATAGTAAAAGTTTCTGTGTTACCAGAACCTCTTCTTTGAATCACAACTCCTTTAAAGAACTGAGTTCTTGTTTTTTCACCCTCTTTAATTTCGTAGAAAACAGTGATTGTGTCTCCAGCTCCGAAATCTGGGAAATCTTTTTTAGCAACGAATTCGTCTTGAACGAATTTTAATAAATCTGCCATGATAATTTAAATTATGGTTTTTATATTAGAACAACATTCACGGATCTCGCCAGAGGTTGGTCAAATTCGGGTGCAAATGTAAAAAATAATTATAAATTATGAATTATAAATTGTAAATTATTTTTAGTTTGTTTTGTTTCAAGTTTCAGGTTTCAAGTTGTTGCTATCGAGAGTTTTAACTTGAAACAAAAATAACCTTAAACTTGAAACTAAATTCTAGTTTCCTTCCAATAAATCTGGACGTCTATTTTTAGTATGTTCGTATGCCATATCTTCTCGCCATTTATCTATTTTGGCAGCATGCCCGCTGGTTAAAACCTCAGGTACTTTCCATCCTTTGTAATCTGCCGGTCTTGTATAAATTGGACCTGATAATAAATTGTCCTGAAAACTATCTGTTAATGCTGAAGTTTCGTCACTCAAAACACCTGGAATTAATCGGATTAAAGCGTCTGATAAAACTATTGCGCCCAATTCTCCTCCAGATAAAACGTAATCGCCAATTGAAATTTCTTTTGTAATAAAATGATCTCGAACTCTTTGATCAACGCCTTTATAATGCCCGCATAAAATGATAATGTTTTCGTACATAGACATTTTATTTGCCATTTTCTGATCTAAAGTTTCCCCATCTGGGGACATGTAAATTACTTCGTCGTATTCACGTTGGCTTTTTAAATGTGTGATACAATCATCGATTGGCTGAATTGTCATTACCATTCCTGCACCTCCTCCAAAAGGATAATCATCTACGCTTTTTTGTCTGTTGGTGCTATAATCACGTAGGTTGTGAAAGTGCACTTCAACCAAGCCTTTATCAATGGCGCGTTTCATAATTGAAGCCTCAAATGGGCTTCTTAGTAATTCAGGTAAAAGAGTAATAATGTCAATTCGCATCTTTATTCGATAATTTTCTTGCTGGCAAAGATACAAATAATGCCCTTGAGTCTTTTAGTAATAATTATATAACACACTTTTTGAATGGTGTAAATTTTAATAGGCTAACTTTAATTATCATTACGCGCTTTATTATCAAGGTATACCAACCAAGCGAAACTTAAAATCCAAACACTTAATTATGAAAAAAACACTATTAGTTTCTGTAGTATTTGCATTTTTTATATCCTGCGCAAGTGCCAATTCGACAGCCGTTGCCGTAGGAGAAGCCAAGTCGAAAGTGCTAAAAGCTTTGGGCAGTCCAGTAATGATACTAGATAATAAACAAGATGGAGAAATTTTTGTTTATGCAGATCAGGTTTTTTCTAAAAAAGGAACGCGATTGGCAGGATCGCATTATTGGCATTATAATTACGTATATATAAGCAAAGATGGTAAAGTCACATCAACGCGACAAGAAAAACAAAATTATCCGCCACAAGCAATTGATTCGATAAAAATGGAAGGACTAGGTTTATTGACTTCTAAGTAAATTTTTTCTTATATGTTTTTAAACAATTCGTATTTTTAAATTTAATTTATAAATACGAATTGTTCATTTAATGACTTCACCCAAAATAAAAATCCTTGCTATATCTGGAAGTACAAGAAGTAACTCCAGTAATTTCAAAATTCTGAAATACGTTTCAAACTGTTTGCAACCAGATTTTGAAGTAGAAATTTTTGAAGATCTAGAAAACCTTCCTCATTTTAATCCTGATTTAGATAGAGAAAATCCTCCGAAAGAAATTAGTGTTTTTAGAAGTAAAATAACAAATGTTGATGGTGTTATTATTTGTACGCCCGAATATGTGTTTAGTCTTCCAGGAAGTTTAAAAAACGCCTTAGAATGGTGTGTTTCTACCACTATTTTTTCAAACAAAAATACAGGTCTGATTACCGCTTCTGCTTCTGGAGAAATGGGGCATGAACAGCTTTTGCTGGTAATGAAAACATTAGAAGCAAAATTTAATGATAACACGCAGCTTCTTATTCAGGGAGTTCGCGGAAAAGTTAATGCTGAAGGAGAAATTGTATCAGAACAGACAGCAAATGCACTTCAAAATTTTGCAAAAAACTTTAAGAATCAATTTTTATAATATATTTACTTTCTGAATTTTATATTATAAAATGATTAGCAGAAGAAATTTTATCGTAACCACAGGTCTTGCCACTACAGCAGTTTTGGCTTCACCATCATTTGCATTTTCTATGAATAAAAAAGAAATCGGTTTACAGTTATACACGCTTCGCGAAGAACTTCCGAAAGACGTAAAAGGAACTTTAGAAAAAGTAGCTAAGGCTGGTTATACAACAGTCGAGACATATGGCTTTTCTGTTAAAGATCAGTTTTGGGGATTAACGCCAAAAGAATTGAAAAAGATTTTGGATGCTAACGGATTGAAAGCAGTTAGCGGACATTATAATTTAGGTAGCTTTTTATATGATGGAAACACTACAGAATTAATTGCGGCAATTGAAGCAGCAAAAATTCTAAAAAGCGATTTTCTAACTGTTCCTTGGGTTGATGAACCTTTTAGAAGAAATATCGAAGATTATAAAAAGATTGTAGCTCGTATAAATGAAGCAGCAATAATGTGCAAAAAAGCTGGTTTAAAACTAGCGTATCATAATCATGATTTTGAATTCCAAAAGCACGATGGTGTTACAGGTTTTGAAATTTTATTAAAAGAAACAGACAAAGATTTAGTCTTTTTTGAACTTGATTTGTACTGGGTTGTTCATTCTGGAAACGATCCTTTGCAACTGTTCAAAGAAAATCCTGGCCGATTTAAAATGTGGCATATAAAAGATAAGGATAAAAATAATAATGATTTAAATACCGAAGTAGGTTCTGGAACAATAGATTTTAAACCATTATTTGCAGCAGCAAAACAATCAGGAATGATTCATTTTTTTGTAGAACAAGAAAATAATTTTGCTGCCAATTCTTTTGATTCGATTAAATCGAGCTGTGATTTTATTTCGAAAAATTTAATCTAGTACATTCCGTTTATGAGGAGAATTCTTTTGTTATTGTTGGCAATTCTTTGTTCTTGTGAATCAAATAAGAAAGAGAAATCAAATTCAAATCTAGAGCCAAAGCAAGAGCTTAATTTAAAACGAGATCCATATTTTGTAGCCATCAAAACTAATGATGTTAAACTTAGTAAGCCTGTTTTTGGAGATTGGCTTTATTCTCGCAATGAAAAAGGGCAGACTTTTGAGCAGTTTATCAGAACAAAACATGTTATTCCAACGAAAGAAGAAAACATTATTTATTTGCAACCAATAGGAAAGTTTAATTCGTTGCAGAAGAAACAAATCGAATTAGTTCGTCAATATTTGCAGATATTTTTTCAGTTAGAAACCAAAGTTTTAAAAGATGTTTCTAATGATATTATTCCGAACAATGCTAGAAGAACTGGCGATGTAGGACAGGAACAATTTTTAGCGGGATATATTTTAACCGATGTTCTGAAAAAAGAAAAACCAGATAAAGGAGTTGCATTAATGGCAATAACAGAAAAGGATCTGTATCCAAAACCAGAATGGAATTATGTTTTTGGATTAGCATCATATAGAGATAAAATTGCGGTAAGTTCGATGTACAGAATGCAAAAAGAAGCGGATTTCACTTTGAGTTTAGATCGATTATTGAAGATTTGTTCACACGAAATAGGACATATGTTTGGTTTGCATCATTGCATTGAAGGGAATTGCGTTATGAACGGAACAAATAGTATGGTTGAAACAGATAGACATTTTATTAGATTATGTTCTCTTTGTCAAAGAAAATTAAATTCAGGATTTAAATACGATAACGTAAAAAGGTTAAAAGAACTAGAAAAATACTTTAAGGACAACAAATTAACCAGTGGTTTTGAGTTAATGGAAAAAGACCTTAAAAACATTCAATAAAAATAAAAAGATTATGAGTTTAGGAACAAGCAAAGAATTTATAAAAGGCGACGAGATCGAGTGGGAAGTAGTTGGAGAAGGCATCAAACGTAAAATTTTAGCTTTTGACGAAAGAGTGATGCTTGTAAATGTGCATTTTGAAAAAGGAGGAATAGGCATCTTGCATGAGCATTATCATACTCAGGTTACATATGTAGCGAGCGGGAAATTTGATGTTACAATAAATGGCGTAACAGAAACATTAAAAGAAGGCGATAGTTTTTATATTCCGCCGCACGCAATTCATGGAGTTGTTTGTTTGGAAACAGGAATGCTAACTGACGTTTTTGGTCCTGCAAGAGAAGACTTTTTGAAGTAAATTCAATAAGGAAAATCAGTTGATATTTGTTTTTTTGCGATAGCAAATCTGTGTTATCTGCGTTCTAGAAACAGTTACAGATTAAACGGATTCGCTATCGCGAAGACACAGATTTACGCAGATTTTATTATAAAAATAACTTAAAATATAGGTTTAGGTTAAATATTGATGGTATTTTTGCAGCATGAATTTATCAAAAACTAATGTACTGTTTATGGCAGTTTGCACTGGTCTTATAGTTGCAAATCTTTATTACTGCCAGCCTTTGATTGTTTTAATTGCCAACGAATTTAAAATTCCTGAAGCCAGCGCCGGAACAATAACCTATCTAACTCAAGCAGGTTACGCAATCGGACTGTTTTTTATGGTGCCGCTTGGCGATAAATTAGAACGAAAAAAGCAAATTTTAATGACCACTTTTGCTACTGTAATTGCTTTGTTAATTGCAGCAACAGCAAAAAGTTTTCTTATTTTACAAATTGCTTCCCTGTTAATCGGAATCACATCCATCGTACCACAGCTTATTCTTCCTTTAGCCGCTTCTTTGAGCGCGCCTGAAGAACGAGGAAAGGTTGTAGGAACTATTATGAGCGGACTTTTAGTCGGGATTTTGCTTTCGCGAACATTAAGCGGGTTTATTGGCCAAGTTTTAGGTTGGAGATCAATGTTTTATATCGCAGCAGGAATTTGTCTTTTGATCTTTTTTGTGATTCAAAGTAAATTTCCGCAGAACAAACCACAGTTTCAAGGAACTTATGGTCAATTGATCAAATCTTTATTTACACTCATAAAAACACAACCTGTTTTACGTGAGGCAACAGCAATCAATGTTTTTTGTTTTGCTCAATTTGGAGCTTTCTGGACTACAATGGTTTTATTGCTTTCGGGAGAACCATTTCATTTCAATAGCGCGACAATCGGTTTGTTCGGAATTGTTGGGGCTTCTGGGGCTTTAGCAGCGCCTTTGGTTGGAAAACTGGGAGATAAAGGAAACTCGAGAATTGCAGTTGGTTATGGCTGTTTATTGATTTTAATCAGTTTTTTAACTTTTTATTTTGCGATTGAAAGTGTAATCGGAATTGCAATCGGAATTGTATTTATTGATATTGGAATTCAAGGCGTTCACATTTCAAATCAAACGCGAGTATATTCGTTATTGCCAGAAGCTAGAAACAGATTAAATACGGTATTTATGTCGCTTACTTTTCTAGGGACAGCTGCCGGATCTGCGTATGGTTTATTGTTATGGAAATTGGGCGGATGGCCTTCTGTAACTATCGGTTGTATGGCTCTATCTTTAATATCATTAACGATTTACGGACTTACTTATAAATCAAAATCTAAAAAAGCGAAAGCACAAATTGATTAAGAAATTAATTTGTAAATTTGCGTTCAAATTAAAAAAAATAACATGGAAAACGGAATATACGCTAAATTCAATACTAGCAAAGGTTCAATTTTAGTAAAATTGACACACGATTTGACACCAGGAACTGTAGGTAACTTTGTTGCGCTTGCAGAAGGAAATATGGAAAATAAAGTGAAACCTCAAGGACAAAAATTCTATGATGGATTAACTTTTCACAGAGTAATTGCAGATTTCATGATTCAAGGTGGTTGTCCAAAAGGAACTGGAACTGGAGATCCAGGTTATAAATTTGATGATGAATTTCACCCAACTTTAAAACACGATCGTCCAGGAGTTTTATCTATGGCAAACTCTGGTCCTGGAAGTAATGGTTCTCAATTTTTTATTACTCACGTTCCAACTCCTTGGTTAGACGGAAAACATAGTGTTTTTGGATATGTTGTTGAAGGACAAGATATCGTTGATGCTGTTGCTCAAGGTGATAATTTAGAGTCTGTAGAAATTATCAGAGTTGGTGATGAAGCTCAAAAATGGAATGCTATTGAAGCTTTTATTGGTTTAAAAGGTGCTCGTCTAAAAAGAGAAGCGGCTTTAAAAGCAGAATCTGAAGCAAAAATGGAACAATTAGCTGCTGGTTTTGATAAAACTGAAAGTGGTTTACGTTATAAAATGATTCAAAAAGGTGAAGGAAAAAGAGCTGAAGCAGGAAAAACAGTTTCTGTTCACTACGAAGGTTCTTTAGAAAACGGAAAAGTTTTTGATTCTTCTTACCCACGTAAAAAACCAATCGAATTCAAATTAGGAATTGGACAAGTTATTGAAGGATGGGACGAAGGTATCGCTTTATTGCAAGTTGGAGACAAAGCTCGCTTTGTAATTCCATCTGATTTAGCTTACGGACCATCTGGAGCTGGAGGAGTTATTCCGCCAAACGCTACTTTAATTTTCGACGTTGAATTAATGGACGTAAAATAAGACTTCATTAGCAATTTAGTATTGTTATAAATAGAAATCCCATATGTCACTGCATATGGGATTTTTTTATATTTACTAAAAAAACAAAGCCAATGAAAAATATATTAATCCTTGCAGGACTTGCATTATTTATGGTTTCTTGCGGAAGTAAGAAAGCAGCTCCAGTAGCATCAGCTAACGAAACCACAAAAGCGGTAGCTTTAACACCTGAATTAGAAGCAGGTAAAAGTTTGTATGAAAATAATTGTGCAAAATGCCATAAATTGTTTGAACCGAAAAAGTTTACAAAAGAAGAATGGACACCGATTTTGGTAAAAATGGGTAAGAAAGCGAAGTTAGATGATACTCAGATGGCTTCGATTACGAATTATATCGATTCTCAGCTATAAAAAGATAAAAAGCATTTCAAGAAATTGGGATGCTTTTTTTATTTGGATGAGGTACAAAAAAAACACCGTCACAGAATGAGGTGTTTATAAAGTTAAGAATGTAGTACGTTTGAATTGTCTACTGAAACTACTTTTAATGTTTTTATTCCTGCAGGAAGTTCCCAGTCAACTTCGTCATTTTCTTTAAAACCAATTATAGCAACACTTAAAGGTGCTAGAATAGAAATTTTTGATTGCTTTAAATCTGCTGCAGATGGAAGTACAATTTGAATTTTCATTTGTTTTTTTGCCTTGACGTCTTCAATTGTTACTGTCGAATTTATACGAATAACAGATTCGTCAAGATCTCCTTTGCTAACTACAGCACGATCCAGTTCTTGAGAAAGCTGTCCTGCTTCTTTGGCATTAGTATTATTCTTGTTTTGTAAAATTAATTCTCTCAGTAATTTATAATCTGAAGAGCTAAATGTTGGTATTGGTTTCATAATCGTATTCATTTATATTATTAAAAATTATTTATTCATTGTTATTTTAAAAATTATAGTAGTTGTATACTTTTCAATTCTTGAACTGAATTTTTAAATTGATAGAAAAACGAAAAATCATCTGATAGAGCAATGCTCTTTCAAATAAAAAAACGAATTAAAAATCTGATAAAAATCCTCCGTCAAAAAGAAGAAAAAGTGAAGTAGACGGAGGCCTAAAAAATAAAGGCCTTATTATGCGAAATAATTACAGCAGGAAGCGGTTTTGCAATGCAAAACGACTTTATAGAGGCTGTAAGTAGTGTTGTATTTCCCATAAGGATGTTAAATTGAACAGCAAAGATACGTAATCTTTTTGGATTTAGTGCGTATTTACTTCCATTTTATGCCACAACCAAGACTTGGTTTCTGTGGTTCTTTCAAACTTCGGTTATAAATTAAGGCATCTATGGCACCTCTAAGATCGCTTCCGCTAAGAGGAATTCCGTTGCCAGGTCTTGAATCGTCCAATTGTCCGCGATAGAATAATTTGTCTTGATTGTCAAATAAATAAAAGTCTGGAGTGCAAGCCGCCTGATATGCTTTTGCTGTTTCTTGGCTCTCATCGTACAGATAAGGAAAATCAATTTTGTTTTCCATTGCAAAGTCAGCCATTAATTCTGGGCCATCTTGCGGATATTTTACAGCATCATTACTCGAAATAGCGATTACTCCAAGTCCCTGCACGCGGTAATCGTTAGCAATCATTACCACTTCTTTGATAACATGATGCACAAACGGACAATGGTTGCAGATAAACATCACCAAAGTTCCTTTTGAACCTTTTAAGTCTTTAAAAGAAAAAGTATCATTAGAATTGGTGTCTTTTAAATAAAAATCAGGAGCAATTGTTCCTAATGGAAGCATTGTTGATTCTGTTCGTGCCATTTTATTTGAAATTTGAATTTCAAAAATAGCTTTAAAATTCTGTAAATAAAAGAGCACAAGAATAAAAAATATCCATAGAAAGCAGTTAGCTGCAATAGCTTGCTTCTTTGGATACTTTTTTAAGTTTTTATGAATTCAAAAAATCCAATAAATCTTCATTTAGCTTTTCTCTATCCGTATAAAAAAGTCCGTGTGGTGCACCTTCATATTCGATATAAGTATTGTTTGCTATAGATTTTGCCGCTTTTCTTGAAGTAAGATCAATTGGTACGATTTTATCGTCGTCTCCGTGAATAATTAAAGTTGGAACTTTAATGAAATCTATTTCATCTCTAAAATCAGTATAAGAGAAAGATTCAGCACATTTTAAAGTAGCTCTTGGAGAAGCTACAGAACATAAATTTCTGTAATATTCTAGTAAAGGTGTACTTAAAGGTTTGTTGATAATATTAACGCCAAAAAACGTTTTTCCAAAATTATCAATAAATCCGATTCGATCTTCTTTGATTGCCATTGCCGTATTATCGCTTTTTTCTTTTGGATGACCGTCAGGATTATCATGAGTTTTTAGAAGAAAAGGAATAATTGAAGAAATCAAAGCAGCTTTGGTTACGCCTTTTCCGCCATGACGGCTAAAATAACGAACTACTTCGCCACCGCCCATTGAGAAACCAACAAGCGTTACATTTTCTAACTCTAATTGTTCGATAATTTCCTTAAGATCATCTGTTAAAGTGTCGTAATCGTAACCGTCCCAAGGCTGAGAAGATTTTCCGAATCCGCGACGATCATATGCAATAACACGATAATTATTTTGTACTAAATGGTCTATTTGGTATTCCCACATTTCATTAGAAAGAGGCCAGCCGTGAATCAGGATAACAGGTTTTCCTTGACCATAATCCTTAACGTACAGCCTTACGTTTTGTGCAGTTTCTATATATTTATCAGTATGAACCTGTTTTAAATTAGATTCAAAATCTTTGATTGACATGCATGCATTTGGTTCAGTATGTTCCATGTTATATCTTTTTACGTGAGTATTTTCATTTTTTCTTCTCGTAAAATTAGATTTAAAGAAAAAGAAATGGGTTATAGAATTAGGCTCATTAATTACAAAATTTATAGGTTTGTAATTAAAAGAAATTAAAATGGATTTAACTTGGAATGAATTTGAAAGAACCGACATGCGTGTTGGAACTATTATAGAAGTAAATGATTTTCCTGAAGCCAGAAAACCAGCTTTTCAGCTAACAATAGATTTTGGCTCTGAAATAGGAATTAGAAAGTCATCTGCACAAATTACTAAAAGATATCAGAAAGAAGATTTAGTAAATCGTCAAATTGTTGCGGTTGTAAATTTTCCAAGAAAACAAATCGGAAAATTTATGAGTGAATGTTTAGTGCTTGGTGCTGTAGGCGAGGAGGGAGATGTAATTTTATTAGCTCCTGATTTTAAGATTCCTAATGGACTACGTATTGGATAGTTTTTATCCTTAGTTTTAACCGCAAAGACCGCAAAGGCTTACGCAAGGTTCGCAAAGTTAATAGCGCAAAGCTTTGCGAACTTTAATTGATAAAAACTTCGCATAAAGCTTGCGTTCTTTGCGTAGATCTTTGCGCTCTTTGCGGTTAAATTAAAGGTTTGTCTTTTTAATTAACTTCTGTAGTATCTCCTGTCCTTCTTCCCAATATTTTAAATCAGAATCAGAATTGATGTGTCCTTGGTGTCCGATGTTTACAAAATCGCTTCCCCATTTTTCAGCGAAGAGTTTTTTTCTTTCAAAAGAAGCGTAAGGATCATTTTCGCTAGCAACGACTACAGACGGAAAAGGTAATTTATAAAGCGGAATAGGTGAAAAGTTTCTAGTACATTCTGGTGTGTGTTCTGGTGAATCTACATCTGCTGGAGCAACCAAAAATGCACCAATAATATTTGGATTATTGTGTTTTTCTGCCCAATGCAAAACCAATGAAACTGCTAAACTATGTGCTACTAAAATAGTTGGCTGGTTAAGTTTTAAAATGTTTTCGTTTAGTCTTTCAAGCCATTCTTCTAGAATAGGTTCGTCCCAATTGTCTTGTACAATTCGAATGGAATTTTCAAATTTTTTATGCCAAAAAGTTTGCCAGTGTTTTTCTCCAGAATCTCCAAGTCCTGGTATGATTAATAGTTGTGTCTCCATTGCCGTGGAATTTTATTTAGTGATTATTTTTTGCGTTCTTTTAAAATTCGGTTTACTTCATTTACTAAAAGAGGGAAACCAGGTTCTGTCATTCCGTGACCATAACCGTCTAATTCATATAATTTAGTTTGTGTGTGGCCAACCAATTTCATCATTCTAGCCATGTAAGCGTTTTCTTCATAACGTCCCAACATTTCAAGTTCGCGATCTCCAGTAATTAATAATAATGGTGGAGCATCGGCGCGAACGTGATATAAAGGAGCAAATTCGTCAATTGTTGGCTGTTTTTCTGGAATTCCGTTTTCTCTTCTAATTTCGAAATGCGTAATACATTGTCCGCTAAAAGGAATTAATCCAGCAATTTGATTTGCATCAATATTTTCTTTTTGAAGGTATTTTTTATTAAGACCAATCATTAAAGCTAAATATCCACCAGCAGAATGCCCTGAAACAAAAATTTGAGATTTATCTCCTCCGTAATTTGAAATATTATTAAAAGCCCAAGATACTGCCGTAGCTGCATCTTCAATAGCTTTTTCAGCTTTTGCTTTTGGCGATAATCTGTAGTTTACACCAATAATAGCAAAGCCTTTATTTTTTAAAGCTTCCGGGATTTCTTTATTTCCGCCAGTTAATCCGCCACCATGAAACCATACAATTGTAGCAAAACCGGTTTTGTTTTTTGGGTAATAAATATCTAAAACACATCTTTCGTTGATATATTTATCCGATTTATTTGTAGCAGCGTTATAATATTGAATGTTATTTTTCGTTTCATATTCTATATTCTGTGCGGAAATGGAAATTCCAAAGAAAACGAAACTTAAAAGAAGAATTAGTTTTTTCATTTTTTGTGAGTTAATAGTAAAGTGTAATTTGTGAAAAAGTTAGAAGTTTAAGATGCTTGAATCGTACGTCTCACATTTTATAATTCACATCTCAAATATAAATATATAAAAAAAGTCCAAAATGCAGAACAAATTGGACTCCTACTTTATATAGATGATTTTGATTAAATATCGTCAAAATCGATATCTGTGAAGCTAGATCTTTGGCTTTCAGTTTTTTCAGAACTGTATTCTTTCTTAAAATCTTTTTGATGTCTTTCAGAAATTACTTCTTCGCCTTTGTGGTTCAAAACATAAGAAGTCATTTCCTCTAATATTTCGGCGAAAGCACTAAAATCTTCTTTGTATAAGTAAATTTTGTGTTTTTTGAAGTGAAAAGAACCATCTTCCTCAGTAAACTTTTTGCTTTCGGTAATAGTAATGTAATAATCATCAGCTTTGGTAGCTCTCACATCAAAGAAATAAGTTCTTCTTCCTGCTCGTAATACTTTAGAAAAAATCTCTTCTTTTTCTAACATGTCATTTTCTCTCATAATACGTTCTATCATTTTTGGAATTAATAGTACTCAAAAATCATAAAAAATTATCTATTACGCAACAATTAAAGTAATTCTTTTTCCGAAAGTTGTTTTAAATATAACGATGCATAATAACCTTCCTGATTTATTAATTGATTATGAGAGCCTTGTTGAATTATCTTACCGTCTTCGAGTATAATAATTTTATCTGCATTCTTGGCAGATGATACTCGATGACTTACAATTATGGTTGTTTTGTCTTTAGAAATCTCAAATAAATTATTCAAAATCAACTCTTCTGTTTCAGTATCAACCGCAGATAAACAATCGTCAAAAAGTAAGATTGCAGGATTTTTGATAATGGCTCTTGCAATAGAAACACGTTGTTTTTGTCCGCCCGAAAGTGTGATTCCTCTTTCTCCTAAAATGGTGTCGTACTGTTTGTTAAATGCAATAATATTGTCGTGAACAACAGCATTTTTAGCAGCTTTAATTACCTCTTCATCGGTTGCATTTTGATTTCCGAATTTGATATTGTTTTTAATAGTATCCGAAAACAAGAAAGCATCTTGAGGAACAATTCCTATATTATTTCGAAGATCATTTAAGTTTAAAGTACTGATTTCGTTTTCATCAATTTTGATCTCGCCTTCTGTAGTGTCATAAAGTCTTGAAATCAAAGAAAGGATGGTTGATTTTCCAGAACCCGTTTTTCCTAAAATGGCTAAAGTCTCTCCTTTTTTTACTGTAAATGAAACATTTTTCAATGCTTCAATATTGGTGTCTTGATAGGTGAAAGAAACATTATTGAAAGTAATATTTCCTTGGATATCAGATGGTTTTTCGTTATTGTTTTTAATTTC
>NZ_DHEI01000028.1:113118-138433 GCF_002399805.1 Flavobacterium sp. UBA4854 | reverse complement strand
TGTTTTCATATTTTAAGATTTAAACTGTCGCCCCTTCTTGTTCCTCCTCTTTTTTGTATTGTCCTGAATTCAGATTAGACCTGATTTCTTTAAATACAGTTATGGTCCTTTGAACATCCTCTAAGGTGTGCACCGCAGTGGGGATCAATCGTAGAATAATCATCCCTTTTGGCACAACAGGATATACTACTACTGAACAGAAAATATGGTGGTTTTCCCGCAGGTCACTCACCAAAGCGGTTGCTTCACCCAAGGTACCATTGAGGTAAACAGGGGTAACTGGAGAATCGGTATTGCCGATATCAAAACCTGCATCGGTAAGGCCATTTTGCAGGCTGTGGGTAATTTCCCAAAGCTTTTCCCTGAGTTCGGGTCTGGTGCGAATTAATTCCAATCGTTTTAAAGCCCCAAAAACCATTGGCATTGGCAATGCTTTAGCAAAGATTTGTGAGCGCATATTATATTTTAGAAATAATATTGCCTTTTTCGTACTGGCAACAAAAGCGCCGATTCCAGCAAAAGATTTTGCGAATGTTCCAAAATAAAAATCAATACCCTCCTGAATACCTTGTTCTTCACCGGTTCCCGCGCCGGTTTTGCCCATACAGCCAATCCCGTGAGCATCATCAACCAGGAGTGAAAAATTATATTTCTCTTTAAGGGCTACAATTTCTTTTAATTTACCCTGATCACCTCGCATACCAAAAACACCTTCTGTTATGACTAATATTGCGCCTTTAGTTTCTTCCACTATCTTTTTAGCACGCTGCAGCTGTTTTTCACAATCTTCAATATCATTGTGCTTGAAAACAAAACGTTTGCCAAGATGCAATCGCATTCCATCAAGGATGCAGGCATGCGATTCCGCATCATAAACGATAACATCTTTTCGATCTACCAGGCTGTCAATGATTGATACCATTCCCTGATAGCCGTAGTTTAATAAAAAGGCATCTTCTTTTTGAACATAGTCTGCAATTTTCTGTTCAAATTCTTCGTGCAGTTTGGTATTTCCGCTCATCATGCGTGCCCCCATTGGGTAAGCAAGACCATATTGTCTTGTACCTTCATTATCGGCTTGTCTGACTTCAGGATGATTGGCCAATCCTAAATAGTTATTCAGGCTCCATACCAATTTTTTCTCACCATTAAAAAGCATTGTATTGCTAATCTCCCCTTCCAATCTCGGGTAGGCATAATATCCATGTGCATAATGAGCATGATCACCCAATGGACCTAGACGCGTGCTTATTTTATCCAGTATAGTCATATATTTTTTAGATTGAATTGTTATTTTTTAAGATTTAGTTATCTTTCAACTTCTTATCCTTAGTAGTTTATAGTACAATAGCTTTGTTATTAAATAAAATATTTTCTTAAAGGGTTTAGATTTAGAAATCAATATTGCCTTGCTTTTTTAATGTCAGCAAGTTTATGTCGTTATTAGTTAAGATGTCTTCAGCCAAAAAATCAATACACCCCCGCAAGCGGCATATTCCAGTTCAAAACTATCTGGGATTTCTTCCCAATTACTCCAATAGGTAACTAACCGCGTGCCGATAGGTGTTTTTTCAAGTTGTTCTTTTACATATTTAGAATAGGAATAAAACAGTTCTCTCTCCGGAGCTATTGTTTTATCAATTGAGCACGAAGAATCAATATTTTCATAAAAAGAATTATAAAAATAGAAGGCCTCATAGTCAGAGAAATTAATTTTATTGATGTTGGAATGAATAAATTCTACATTAGTTACATCGTACTTCTCAGCAATTTTTTTTGATAATTTAATAAGCGATGCTCTTTGTTCCACACCATAAAACCTGCCTGTTGTAGAAGCTGCTCCTACCAGGCAGAATTTTCCTGCCCCGGAACCAATATCCAATACTTTTTTATAAGGCCTATCAACCAAATACTCAGCTGCAAATTTGGCTACTGCAACCGGGGTCCAATGACGGGCTGCGAGTCTTTTTATTCTACTGGGATACAGTTCATTGAAGGTGGTATCCTCAACAGCTATATTTAATTTGAGGAATTTAAATATCATTATATAAGTTCTATATATTCTTCATTGGTTAATAATCCATAATTACCCACAACAGTAGAAACTCTTAATAGCCAATGATTGTAAGGATCTCGATTGATACTTGAAGGGTTGGTATCTAAAATGACGTTCGTGGCCATAACCTTGCAATCAATAGGGGCAAGAAGGGAAAAAGTTTGATTAAGCCCATAGATCTTCCCCCATAGTATTTCCTTTTTCATGTGCTCGCCGGTTAGTTCGAATTCAATTAAACTGATTTCGCCTATTTCTTTCTGTGCAAAATCAGTGATACCAATAAAATAATCGTATAATCCAATCTGTCTTAACCACAAGTGATTTTTGGTATAATATAGTCCTTTGGGAATAAACATACTTCTAGAAATTTAAATTTGAATAAAAGGGAGTCTGAACAATAATTGCCTTAACTGGTTTGTTTCTGATATTGATAAAAATCTCACTGCCAACATTTGATTTTTCAGAAGCAACATACCCCATTCCTATGCTTTTTTTTAAAGTAGGCGACATGGTACCCGAGGTCACGGTGCCTATAATTTGATTTTTTTCATCCCAGATTTCATAATCATGACGGGGAATGCCTTTGCCAATCATTTCAAATCCGACTAATTTTTTTGTTAGCCCATTCTCCTTTTGAATTTTGAGAGAATCACTCTGAATAAATTCTTTAGTAAATTTTGTAATCCATTCCAGTCCGGCTTCTAATGGAGAAGTCGTGTCATTGATATCATTGCCATACAAACAGTATCCCATTTCCAATCGCAGTGTATCTCTGGCCGCGAGTCCAATAGGCTCAATGTTATACTCTTTTCCCGCCTCGAAAATGGCATTCCATAATAGTTCTGCATACTTATTCTGTACATATATTTCAAACCCGCCAGCCCCGGTATATCCTGTGGCAGATACTATAGCGTTTGGAATACCTGCAAATTCGCCTATTTCAAACGTATAATATTTCATCTCAGCCAAATTGATACTGGTCAATTTTTGCAGGGATTTTGCAGCCAAAGGACCCTGAACAGCCAGTAGGGAAATTATATCGGAAAGGTTTGTTATGGTAAGATCTAAATAATCAAGGGCTATATTATTGATCCAATCCAAGTCTTTTTGGATATTAGAAGCATTTACAACCAATAAATAATCCTTCTCACTCATCATATATATCAGCAGATCATCTATAATGCCGCCAGTTTTATTTGGCATACAGCTGTATTGCACTTTTCCTGGGAAAAGTTTTGAAGCATCGTTTGAACTTATTTTCTGAATTAATGCCAGGGCATCTTTTCCCTGTATAAGAATCTCCCCCATGTGGGAAACATCAAAAACACCTACAGCATCTCTAACGGTTTGATGCTCAATATTTACACCAGCATATTGGACCGGCATTTCGTAGCCGGCAAAAGGGGTCATTTTTGCTCCAAGGGCGTGATGAATTGCATTAAGTACTGTTTTTTTGATGTTTACGCTTTGATTTTCCATATCATCGACCTATTAATAATGCATAAGCATCGGATTTTAACAGTGTCTCGATCTCAGCATTATTTTCAATTTTTACTTTAATCATCCATCCCTCACCATAAGGATCAGTATTAACCAATTCAGGATTTGTTTCTAGTTTGGGGTTTAATTCAAGGATTTCTCCTGTCAGCGGAAGGAAAAGATCAGATACTGTTTTTACGGCTTCAACTGTACCGAATACCTCATGCTGGTTTAATTTCTCTCCAAGGGTTTCAATTTCAACATAGACAATATCACCTAATTCGTGCTGTGCAAAATCAGTAATTCCGATATAGGCTGTATCATTTTCAATTTTTACCCATTCGTGGTCTTGTGTGTATAAAAGGTTTTTAGGCATTTCCATTTTTTATTGATTTTTAAGTTTGTTTTGTTTTTCTGGACAAGGCATATTCCCGTAAGCACAATAGATGCAGCATTGATCTGGCTCGGTTATTTCAAAAACAGCACTGCAGAACACGCATCTGCTGCTTAATATTTTACCTTTGAGCGGTATCCTCTCTGTATATTTAGAGCAGCACTCCGGGCACTGCATTATGGCTTTAGTGATGATGATACTATCCAATTTCAGCTTGGTTATAAATTATATTGAAGAACAGGTGCTCCGCCGCAGATTTCTTCATTGGCAAAATCTTCAAAAGCTTTAAAATTCGCTGCAAACTGATCTGCAAGATTCTGCGCCATTGTATCATAGGCTGTTTTATCATGCCAGGTATTTTTCGGATTTAAGATTTCAGAAGGAACATCGGGGCAGGAAACCGGCATTTGCAGTCCGAATACAGGGTGCTCTGTAAAATCTATGTTCTCTAGCTTATTTTCTAATACTGCGGTAATCATTGCCCTGGTGTAAGAAAGTTTTATACGCTCCCCAACTCCATACGATCCGCCGGACCAGCCAGTGTTGATCAGCCAGACATTTACATTATTTTCTTTTAGTTTGCTTCCCAGTATTTCTGCATATTTTGCCGGATGCAGTGGTAAAAAGGGTTTGCCAAAGCATGCTGAAAAAGTAGTTTGGGGTTCGGTTATCCCTGTTTCGGTACCGGCCACTTTGGCTGTATATCCTGAAATAAAATGATACATCGCTTGGCCGACTGTAAGTTTGGAAATAGGAGGCAAGACCCCAAAAGCATCACAGGTGAGGAAGAAAATATTTTTTGGAATACCTCCAATGGAAGGATTTACAGCGTTATCAATAAAATCAATCGGATAAGCAGCTCTGGTGTTTTCGGTTACTGATACATTATCATAGTCAACAATATCAGTTCCTTCTAAGAATCGTACGTTTTCAAGAAGGGTTCCGAATCGTACTGCAGAAAAGATCTGAGGCTCTTTTTCCTGACTAAGATTCACGCATTTAGCATAACATCCGCCTTCAAAATTAAATACATTTTCATTATCCCAGCCATGTTCATCATCACCAATTAATCCACGGGACGGATCAGCCGAAAGTGTAGTTTTTCCCGTTCCTGACAAACCAAAAAATACCGCAGTGTCTCCTTGCTTGCCAACATTGGCTGAGCAGTGCATGGAAAGCACCTTTTTTTCGTGAGGGAGTATATAATTCAGGACAGTAAAAATCCCCTTTTTTATTTCTCCTGTATAAGCACTGCCGCCGATAAGGATTACTTTTTTAGTAAAGTTTATTATTGTAAAATTATGCTGGCGTGTTTTATCAATTATGGGATCAGCTTTAAATTCAGGTGCAGCAAGTATTAACCATTCATGCTCAAAACTTTCCAGTTCTTTTTCGGATGGTCTTAAAAAAAGATTATGGGCAAATAAGCTCTGCCATGGGTTTTGAGTAATTACCCTGGCTTTTAATTGATATTCTTTCTTAGCACAGGCATATACATCCTTTACATACAGTTCTTCATTTGAAAGAAAATCTGTGACACGATTATATAGATTATCAAAATCCTCGGGAGCGAAAGGATGATTTATATCTCCCCACCAAATAGAGTCTGCTGTTTTTTCATCTTTTACAATATATTTATCTTTAGGTGAACGGCCTGTAAATTCCCCTGTGTCACAGGCTAATGCACCTGAACTGGTTATAACTCCCTGCTGCCTGTTTACGGTTTGTGTTACTAATATAAGTTCAGATAAATTCCAATGGATTGTTTTAGAGGCATTAATACCAATACTTTTGAGTTGTTCAATATGTTTCATGATTCTCATTGAGATAAAATTTTATTTTAAATTGTACAAAAGTAGACAGATTTGAAATCGATTTAGTTGATTAAAATAGTACATAAAACTTGATTTAAATCAAGTTTTAAAAAGACATGGGAAAAATATCGTAACTTTGAAATTAGCTATGATTTCAAAATTCATCTTTAATAATCAGTATATTTTAAACGAGTTGCCTCAGTGTGACAAGGACCTGCTTGCAAAGGTAATGCAGAGTAAAAAATATGTTAAAAATCAGACAGTATTTACTGAGGAAACATTGCCAACTGGTATTTTTTACATTCAAACCGGCAAAATCAAAAAGTTTAAGGTTGATAATGATGGAAGGGAACAAATCATTTATATCTACAATTCCGGAGAATTTTTTGGTTATACAGCTATACTAAGTGAGCAGGCATACGGAGATACCGCCGTGGTTATTGAAAATTCAATTATTTCATTTATTTCTAAAGACGACTTTTTTAATGTCCTTAATAATTCTGTAGTTTTTTCACGATTGCTTTTAAAATGTCTCAGCCGTGAGTTTAGTGTGATGGCAAATTTGATGGCTGTCTTATCACAGCGTACTGTAAGAGAGCGTGTGGCCCTTAGTTTATTGATTCTGCATGATAAATATAAAATAAATGATGACCCAAAAGATGTTTTTATTACACTTTCCAGAGGAGATTTAGCCAATATGGTAGGCACTGTAAATGAAACCCTGGCAAGGGTACTTCATGATTTTAAGAATGAAAACCTTATTTGGATGGAAGGGCGTAAAATTCAATTAATGAATTTTCAGCAATTAATCCATATAGCCAATTTTTATTGATGATAATATTTTAAAAATTAGGGAATCTGATTTGCAAAAAAATATTTGAAATCCGGGCAGTTACTTTGTTTGTAAAATAATTAGCAGCAGAAAAAAGAGTACATAATTCATAGAAGAAAGGCATTTAGAACATAATGTTTGACTGTTAAGGGCTATCAAACTTAAAAAAGGTTATTAAAATGTTCAAACACCACGGAAAAAAAAGAAACTTAAAACATAATCTAAAAATTGCTTCTCTTCTATCGTTTGTTGCGGGAATGGTAAATGTTGCAGGTTTTTTTTCCGTTCAAACCCTCACAACAAATGTCACGGGACATTTTGCATTTTTTGTAGATGAAATTTTTAAACTTGATTTCTTCACAGCATTTATCTACTTTGGTTATATATTCTTCTTTTTTATGGGGTCTTTTACGTCTAGTCTCCTGATGGAATTGATAGTACGCAGAAGAGAAAATATTGTGCATCTTATTCCTGCTTCCATTGAGATTGCAATTTTATTTTTTATTGCCGCCTTTGGGGATAATCTAATTGCCACGTTTCCCAATGTAATTTCTTTTACATTGCTTTATGCAATGGGAATGCAGAATTCATTTGTTACAAGGATCTCAAATTCTATTGTTCGAACCACTCATTTAACGGGCCTGTTTACCGATTTAGGTATTGAACTATCTCAACTTTTTTTTTACAGGGAACAAAATAAGAAAGCCGAACTTTTTTCTTCAATTAAGTTGCGAATTACAATTATCAGCTTTTTTTTTATTGGGGGTATCACAGGAGGTATTTTTTATTCAAGAATAGGACTGCAGGTTTTATTTCTTGGAGGCTTTGTATTACTTGGCGGGCTAATTTATGATAATATAAAACTAAATTTAATCTTATTGAAACGTAAATTAAAAAGTAGACAGTAATTCTACTTTTAATACTTTGGTAAAACCGGAGACATATTCCCTATTTCCATCTACCAAATGATTCCAAACTACGGCCATTGTAATGCACTGCGCCAGACCAAAAATTAAAAGCGGAAAAATACTTGTAAAAAATTATTAGTAATGTGTAATTTTTACCTATTAATTATGTGATTGATTTTTGAGAGCATACAGTTTATTTCTAAGTTTTTTAGTATTAGAGTTCTGAGATCAGTTTTGAAGTTTGTAACATAGGATGAATTGATTTTAACATGCTGAAGAAAAAACCATTATTCCCATGAAAATATATAGGTAAAATAGGTACGTCTGCTTTGCAGATAATTTTACCTACTGCGGGATGCCATTCAGGATCTGTGATTTCGCTCGTCTTAAAATTATAAGACAGAAACTTCTCCGACAGGAAATATTGCAACAGGAATACCTTCTTCGAGAGCTTTAAGCGTCATTTTTAATCCCGTAATACTTGCAGAATTTTGAATATTTTCAAATGGATTTGCTGCAATAATGCATTTTTAAAGATTTGGAATTTGCTTTAATAAAAAATTTCCCATATACATTGTATCGGGACGTATTTTAGCAATTGTACTTAATAAAGCCAAAGATTCGATACCTCCATATGGGATATGGGTGATTTGCAACAACTATAAATGCTCCTTCACGAGGAATATTTAGTAATTCGGAGTCATCAAATTGGACTTTCACTCCAATTTTCATTAAAACATAATTTCTTAGAGAAGTACAAGATAATTATTCTATTATTTCTGTAAAACTTCAATTTTTAAAAAGCACACAAACATAGAATAAAAATCTGTCATCCTCTCTCTCAAAATCGGCAAGATGGATTCATTGTTGAAATAATTTGCAAAAGACTAAGGGCTGGCTTATTAATGTTATATCACTTCAGTTTCGACCATATCCATGAGGCAATGTTGCAATGAAAAAAATCCATATAAAATTGTATCACAAAACCATTTTTCATACATTTACATATAGAAAAGTACATTGACTGACTGAGATTAAATTGATTAAGGAAACAAAGGGCTATAAGATAAGTCATTATAAATGAGACCTATTCGGCTACCCTTTTATAACTAAATTTTATAACAACCACACAACCAACGAATTAAGGAGAAGGCATATAATCCTGCCACCCCGACAAAAGCCGAACAGAAATGTTCGGCTTTTTTATTTCTATAAACTTAAAACATCAACTTTGCGTTTTTGCAACTTTACGAGCAAAAAACGCAATAGAAAAATAAAAAAAACTCCGAAAATCAATAGTCTTCGGAGTTTTTGTTTCGAGATTTTTTTTTATTATTTCCCCATACTAATATAAGAAGGATACGATTCACGTTTTGGCAAAACAAATTCCTCATCAAAAGGCTGCGTGCCTTCGCCATTATTATAAGACGCTACACGTTTTGCACCAGTTGACGTGTTTCCACCCGTATTATTTATAACATTTTGAATATTACCCGATCCAGCAAAACGAGTAATGCACATTTTCTCCAATTTCACATTTGGGCTGTTTGGTATTTCAAAACCATTTTTCTTATTCACATTTCCATCCGTTCCTGTAAAAACTGCATAGGAACCCATTCCGATTGTATGATGTTCTTTGACGGTATTTGCTACTTTAAAAGCCGCATAACCATCAACTCTTCCTCCTTGGCTGCTCCAACTTGCTTGATTCGGAGCATCGTATGGAGGTTCATTCTGAAAGAAAAAAGTTCTCCCGCGCTCACCAAGCCATAATACTTCGTATTCCTGATAATGCTCAACAAATAATGCATAAAGCGTAACATCATTTCCTGTAACAATAAGTCCGTTTTTACATCTATCTCTCGTCCAGCGTGCATCGCCTCCTTTTTGCGAACCATGATCAGCACGCCACAACCAGAAATGATCTCCCACAACATTATTACTATTTATTTGCATGGAAGCCTCAATCTGAATATTTTTTGACTGAACTCCACCTACTCTACAAGTAATATCGCTAAGCAAAATAGGATCGGCGCTGTGATCCTCCTTTGCTCCTTCATTACCAATTCTAATTTGATACGTGGTACTATTTAATGAATCCATCAAAAGTCCCGCAATGACAATTCCGTCTTTATCATCTGCATAAATGCATCCCCAACTATTTTTCTCAGTAGGCTCAAGTGTAACTGATGCAATACCTGCTCCTAAAAGAATCGCATCTTTTCTATTTACTTGAATTGGAGCATTTAATGCATAATGTCCTGGAGTAAAAAATATATTTTTGCCAGCTTTCAAAGCTGCGTTAATTTCTTTATCGGTATCTCCTTCTTTGGCAACATACCAACTTGCAATTAAATCTTGAACTTTACCTTTACCCATATCTTTCACAGACCAAGAAACCCCAACTCTATCATTTTGCCATGCAGGAACAAATACTTTGTATTCTCCATCATTATCAATAAAAAGGAAAGGTTTTTCTCTGATAATAGGCGTCGTAGGAATAGGCGAATTACTATCATCTGCTTCAGGAGCATTGACGCAACCTTGCCACACCATATTATAAGAACCTCCCATGGCACCAGAACCCGAAGGAAAAACAGCATTTCTTGTATACCATTGTTGCTGTCCGCCCCAATTCGGCCTTGACGTAGTGTAATGAGCATCGGCAATAAAACCGCCACTTCCCCAAAAATTGGTATCTCCAATATCCGAAATATACTTAGAAGTACTTTCAATCAAAAGTCTTCTTGCGCTCGTTGATTGAGAAACCGTCCACGAAAAATCACGCATAATTTCTACGTTTTCTACAGAACGCCAAAACGTACATGTTGCATTTGCTCCGCCAGAAAGATGCGGTCTTGTAAATATTGCGCCCAATTTAACGTCAGAAGGCACTTTTCCTAAACCTCCAATATGAGAATAAAACCCTAACTCTATAGCATTTGCCTCTTTTGACGATGCAGAACCAGAACCACCAACATCATAAGTCTGACCATTTACATTTGGTTTAAAGTAGTAAGCTTGACGTTTTGTTGTCCATTCGCCATTTGCACCACCTAAGCCAATACTGCTAAACTGAGAATTAATTTCATTTCGTGCCGTTTCGGCTTTTTCGTGTTTTCGATCATAGAAATACATATTGTCTCCAAAAATTTGATTTTCGAGAGAAATTACAATAGTGATATTGTCACGAGTGACCTTATAATAATTCTCATATTTAGCTCCATTAGGCTTATTGTCAATAAATATCAATTTAGAGGTCGATCCCACTGACACAAATTCTGATGCTAAACGACTTCCTCCTCTTGTAATAACATAATTTCCCGAAGAGCCAAAAGCCGACCATGATAATATAATAGTATGTTTCTTTTTGTCGTAAACAATTTTGCGTTCTATTTTTTTGTTTCCCTCCATTGTTTCGTTAATCGAATCAGGTGAAACAAAACTGCATAAAAACAGAAAAAACGCAAATACTGCAAGTAATGAGAATGCTTTTTTACTCATAAGAATGTTCTTTTTTGTGGTTTGATAGATTGTAATAAATGTAATTTTTAGAAATCCCAAAATAGCAATAATCTTTAACCCGTATCTTCATTATAACATTCAATTTTCTTATCAAAAACACTACAAAAACTGGATATTTTGCCTTTTTATAACATAAAGAAAGCTTATTGAACTCATCCGTTTGTCTTTAATCGCTTTTTTTTGTGCGCAAATAGAAAGAAAAAATCAAATGAAAAAAATTGTACTATTTATTGCTTTACTTTTTTTCACCATTATTAAAGCACAGCAAAAAAACAGCTCTCCTATTGACTCGTGTGCGCTAATTAAAGAAAGTATTTTATATAAGAAAAATGCACACGCTTCCTATTATCATGATAAATTTAATGGACGAAAAACAGCAAGTGGCAAAAGATTTAATAATAATAAACTCACTGCAGCGCATAAAAAATTTCCTTTTGGCACTATCCTAAAAATAACAAACGAAATAAATAAGAAATTTACAATTGTAGAAGTTACAGACAGAGGCCCTTTTGTAAAAGGACGAGAAATTGACCTCAGTAAAAGAGCATTTATGGAGATTGCTTCAAATAAAAAAAGCGGTTTAGTTTATGTTACAATTGAAATCTTAAAATAAGATTTTTTTCGAAACAAAAATAGATTCTTGTCTTTTTGCAGCTAGAATATCAACTAAATTATTCAAAAATCTTATTATAATTTTATTCATAACTAAAATTATTTTCCGCCAAGCACCCATGAAACCACGATTAAGCGAACTTTCACAAATGTTAACAAAATAGATTTTCAAAAACCATAAATAATTGTATTTTTACGGTTCAAAATTCAGAAAATAAATGGGCAAAATCATTGCTATTGCTAATCAAAAAGGAGGCGTTGGAAAGACTACGACATCAGTAAATCTTGCTGCCTCATTAGGTGTTTTAGAGAAAAAAGTATTGTTGATCGACGCAGATCCACAGGCCAATGCTACATCTGGTCTTGGAATTGACGTAGAAACAGTTGAAACTGGAACTTACCAAATACTTGAGCATACTGTAACACCAAAAGAAGCCGTTTTAAAATGTACAGCTCCAAACGTAGATGTGATACCAGCTCACATTGACCTTGTTGCTATCGAAATTGAATTGGTTGACAAAGAAAACCGTGAATACATGCTTAAAAAAGCATTGGAAGAAGCAAAAGAAGAATATGATTATATCATTATCGACTGCGCGCCTTCTTTAGGTTTGTTAACCTTGAATGCCTTAACAGCAGCAGATTCTGTAGTTATTCCTATTCAATGTGAATATTTTGCACTTGAGGGATTAGGAAAATTATTGAACACTATTAAGAGTATTCAAAAAATACACAATCCTGATTTAGACATTGAAGGTTTATTGCTAACAATGTACGATTCAAGATTACGTTTATCTAATCAAGTTGTAGAAGAGGTTCAAAAACACTTTAACGACATGGTTTTTGACACTGTAATTCAGCGAAATGTAAAATTAAGTGAGGCTCCGAGTTTTGGAGAAAGTATCATTAATTATGATGCTACAAGTAAAGGTGCTGTAAACTATATTCATTTAGCTCAAGAAATTATAAAGAAAAACAGTAAATAGTTTTTATGACAAAAGTAATTAAAAAACAAGCCTTAGGAAGAGGATTATCTGCACTATTAAAAGATCCAGAAAACGACATTAAATCAGTAGAAGACAAAAATGCTGATAAAGTTGTTGGAAACATCATTGAGCTTGAAATAAGTGCGATTGAAATAAATCCGTTTCAGCCTAGAAGCAATTTTAATGAAGAATCATTACGCGAATTAGCCACTTCCATCAAAGAACTTGGTGTAATTCAACCTATTACTGTTCGTAAATTAGATTTTAATAAATATCAATTAATCTCTGGAGAGCGTCGTCTTCGTGCATCAAAATTAGTAGGCTTAACTCATGTTCCTGCCTATATTCGTATTGCAAATGACAACGAATCTTTGGTTATGGCTTTGGTTGAAAACATCCAGCGTCATGACTTAGATCCAATTGAGATTGCTTTATCATACCAGCGTTTAATTGACGAAATTCAATTAACTCAAGAACAAATGAGTGAAAGAGTTGGTAAAAAACGTTCTACAATTGCCAATTATTTACGTCTTTTAAAATTAGATCCGATTATCCAGACAGGTATTCGCGATGGTTTTATAAGCATGGGGCATGGTAGAGCAATTATCAACATTGAAGATTTAGACGTTCAGACCGATATTTATCAAAAAATCGTTAGTCAAAATTTATCAGTTCGTGAGACAGAAGCTTTAGTTAAAAATTATCACGAAGGTTTACAGCCAAAAGCTGACGGAAAGCCAAAAGCTGATGCTGCATTCGTAGTTAGAGAAACTCAAAAAAACAGTTTTAACGATTATTTTGGCTCAAAAGTTGATATAAAAGTCGCTGGCAACGGAAAAGGAAAAATTACAATTCCATTTAATTCTGAAGCTGACTTTAACAGAATTATGAAATTAATAAACGGATAGTGAATAAAATTGTCCCCATTGGTCTATTGTTCTTTCTAACAGGAACCGTTTCTCTTTTTGCCCAAGCAAAAAAAGACACGGTTTTGGTCGTAAAAGACACTACTGCATTAGAAGAAATAGACCCGCTTACACCAGCAAAAGCAGCTTTCTATTCTGCTGTATTACCAGGTTTAGGTCAAGCATACAACAAAAAATATTGGAAAATTCCATTGGTTTACGGAGCAATTGGAACAAGTTTATATTTCTATATAGACAACAATAAAAAATACCATGATTATCGTGACGCCTACAAACGAAGATTAGAAGGCTATAATGATGATAAATATAAATATTTGGATGAAAGCCGACTTGTTGCTGGTCAAAAATTCTACCAGAGAAACAGAGACTTATCTGCCTTATTTGTTGTCGGATTTTATGTTTTAAACATTATTGATGCCAATGTTGACGCAGCTTTGATACAATTTAACGTAAATGAAAGACTCTCAATGCGTCCAGAAATTTATCCTGCCGATGTAACATTTAAACCAAACGTCGGACTAACCTTTAATTATAAGTTTTAATAGATTGAATTCTATTTAAAAAATCAAAAAACAAATCATAATGAAAATTGCGCTTTTAGGATACGGAAAAATGGGCAAAGTAATTGAAAGAATTGCTTTGGAAAGAGGTCATGAAATAGTTTTAAGAAAAGATGAATTTAACACCTATGACGGACTTTCGACTGCTGATGTTGCCATCGATTTCAGTGTTCCTTCTGCAGCAGTGAGTAATATTTCTGCATCTTTTAATGCTAATGTGCCTGTAGTTTCAGGAACTACTGGATGGTTAGAACATTATGACGAAATGATCGCACTTTGTAATGAGACAAAAGGAGGATTTATTTCTAGTTCAAACTTCAGTTTAGGAGTAAATATTTTCTTTGGATTAAATGAATATTTAGCTAAAATCATGAAGCAATTCGATTCTTATAAAGTTTCGATGGAAGAAATTCACCACATTCATAAACTTGATGCTCCAAGCGGAACAGCTATTTCTTTAGCTCAAGGCGTTATTGAAAACAGCAATTACGCTAATTGGACTATGGAAGAAGCTAAAGCAAATGAAATCCAAATTGAAGCAAAAAGAATTGGAGAAGTACCTGGTACTCACACAGTAAATTACGACTCTGCCATTGACAGCATCGAAATTAAACACACTGCTCATAACCGCGAAGGTTTTGCCCTTGGAGCTGTTATCGCTGCAGAATGGCTAGCAGGGAAACAGGGAATTTTCTCAATGAAAGATGTATTAAACTTACAATAAATTGACTTAAATTCAAGATTAATAAAAACTTGAATTTGAAACTTAAAATACAATATTATGACATTTTACTCTTGGTTCGTATTTTTCTTAGCCGTTCAAATTATTCATTTTCTAGGAACATGGAAATTATATCAGGCAGCAGGAAGAAAAAGTTGGGAAGCAGCAATTCCGGTATACAATTCTATCGTTTTAATGAAAATTATTGGACGCCCAACATGGTGGACATTACTGCTTTTTATTCCAATCATTAACTTAATTATGTTTCCAGTTATATGGGTAGAAACTTTAAGAACTTTTGGCAAAAAATCAACTTTAGACACTATTTTAGGTCTTTTTACTTTAGGTTTTTACATTTATGTTGTCAATTACACACAGAAATTAGAGTATAATAAAGACCGTAAATTAACTCCAGAAAATAAAACTGCAGATACCGTTAGCTCTTTATTATTTGCAATTATAGTAGCAACATTAGTACATACTTATGTTGTACAACCTTACACAATTCCGACATCATCTTTAGAAAAATCTTTATTGATTGGTGATTTCTTATTTGTGAGTAAATTAAACTATGGGCCTAGAGTCCCAATGACCACTGTAGCTTTGCCAATGGTTCACGACTCTATTCCTTTAACCAAAACTAAATCCTATTTAAGCTGGCCACAATTACCTTATTTAAGACTTCCAGCTCTTCAAAAAATAAACCGTTGCGACATTGTCGTCTTCAACTGGCCGGTCGATACCGTTCATTACTTCTTTGAACCAAAAGGAAGACCAGGTGTCATTAAACCAATTGATAAAAAATCAAATTACGTAAAAAGATGTGTTGGTATACCTGGAGACAGCTTATCAATAAAAGATGGTTATGTTTTTATTAACGGAAAAAAATTAGTTTTACCTGAAAGAGCAAAACCACAGTATTCATACGCTGTAGCATTAGACGGAAAAACTCCAATTGACTTTGAAACGATCTTCAAAGAATTAGATATTACAGACCCAGCAGGTTTTAGAACCGAAAAAAGAGACACACTTTACTTGGGTTCATTAACTGAGGCTGGAGCAGAAAGATTCAAACATACTCCTGGAGTTACTGCTGTAATTAGAAAAATTGATACAGGAAATAACAATGATATTTTCCCTCATATCAACAAATGGAACCAAGATAACATAGGACCTATTTATATTCCTGAAGCTGGAAAAACAGTTGCATTAACAAATGAATCACTTCCTTTCTATAAAGAGATTATTACAAATTATGAAGGAAATACTTTAGAATTACAAGGTTCTAAATTCATTATTAATGGAAAACCTGCTACAACATATACCTTCAAACAAAACTATTACTGGATGATGGGTGACAACCGTCATAACTCAGAAGATAGCCGTTATTGGGGTTATGTTCCAGAAGATCATATCGTAGGTAAACCAGTATTCATTTGGATGAGCTGGGATACTAACGGAAAAGGAATTAACAAGATTCGCTGGAGCCGAGTATTTACAACTGTAGATGGCGAAGGTCAGCCTCAATCTTACTTTAAATATTTCTTGATAATTCTAGCTATTTATTTCGTAGGAGATTTTATCTGGAAAAAAAGAAGAGAAAATAAAGCATAATTAAAAAAAAGTTATTTTTGTGTCAGGTTTCAAGTTTCACGTTTTTACGTCAACTTGAAACCTGAAACTTTTAAACTTGAAACAAAACAAAATGAATTCCTTAATACTTCCAACTTATTTCCCATCTATCAGTCATTTTGCCGTAATTGCGCAATCAGACAACATTACTTTTGAAATGGAAGATAATTTTCAGAAGCAGACTAATAGAAACAGAACTTATATCTATAGTCCAAACGGAATTCAATTATTAAATATCCCTGTTAAGCATTCTAAAGCTACACATCAGAAGACAAAAGACATTTTGATCGAAAACGAATTTGATTGGCAGAAACAGCATTTTAAATCGCTTGAAGCGGCATACAGAAGCTCTCCGTTCTTCGAGTACTTTGAAGACGATATCGCTCCTATTTTCGAGAAAAAACACCAATTTTTGATGGATTTAAACTTCGAAGTTCTAGATGTTGTAACTAAATGTCTTCGAATGAAACTGGAATTTGGAAAAACCGCAGAATACTTTCACGAAGTAAATGATTTTAACGATTTCAGATATTTGGCAAATGGTAAAAAAGATGCTAATTCTTTTGAAAAATACACTCAGGTTTTTGACGACAAACATGGCTTCATTAATAATTTAAGTGTTTTGGATCTACTTTTTAACGAAGGAAAATTTGCAATGGATTATTTAAAAACACAGAAAATCGTATAAATTATGAATTGTAAGTTATGAGTTATGAATTCTCATATCCTCTTAACTTATCACTTTCGATCAATAAATCATTCCATCGACAATCTTGTCATAATGGGATAATGATCTGAATTTTCGAAATCAGGGAAGCTTTCAAATTGCTTTACTTTCATTTTATTGTCTGTAAAAATATAGTCAATTCTTGCTGGATAATACTTAAATTTATAGGTAGCTCCAAAACCTTCTCCCGCTTCTTCAAAAGCATCTTTCAATTTTCCTTTGATGCTTCGGTATACATAAGAAAACGGACTATTATTCATGTCTCCACAAATAATCATTGGAGTTTTGCAGTTTTTTATATGCTCTCTAAAAATCTCAGCCTGTTCTTGCTGTTGCTTAAACCCTTTGCTTATTCTGCCATAAATTCGCTGAGATTTCTTTTGGTTAACATTATCAATATCATCTGATATTTCACTTACATCAGGAGAAATTTTAATAGACTGCAAGTGCATATTATAAACACGAATAATATCTTTTCCACGCTTAATATCGGCATAAACTACATTATTATCTGATTTTGGAAAAATAATTTTTCCTTCTTCAATAATTGGGAACTTAGAAAAAATAGCCTGTCCGGTTTTTATTTTTTTTCCATCTATAAAAATATAACGGTGCGGATATACTTTCAAATCTAAATGCGCCGAATTAGAATATTCTTGAATACACAAAATATCAGGATCTTTTTCGTCTATAAAAGCTTTAATATTTGCTGGAATATCATCGCGATCAAGCCATTTAAAAACATTAAAAAGACGAACATTGTAACTCATAACAGAAAAATCTTTTTCGTCTTTAACATACTCTTTTGCAGAAAACTTATAGAACTTACTAATGAATGTAATACCTGTCAATAAAACTAAACCAGATAAAATAAGACGTTTTTTGAACTGAATTCCCCAATAGACGAAAAACAATATATTGGCTACAAAAAAAGCAGGCATAAACAACGTAAGCACCGATAAAAGCGGAAAACTTTTAGGTGCTAAAAAAGGTAAAACATAGACGCTAAATGTAAGCACAGTTAGCACTATATTCAAAAAGAACATTATTTTATTAAACCAAGAAAGGTTTTTCATATTTAATTCTCCTACAAGTTTATTTTCCAGCTTTAAATAAAAACTCTTTTTCTTCTTTTGTCAGACAATCATATCCTGATTGACTAATTTTGTCTAAAATTTCATCTATCTGTTGCTGCGTTTTGTCTTTCGTAACAATTCTTGATGTTGTTTTTTCTGTAGGTTTTTTGTAATTTTTATGAACTTTTGTGAATGGGGTCGTAGGAGATTTTCTAAAAAGATTTACGAAGAAATCTAAGGTTTTAGAAACAATGATACTTAAATCGGTACCGTTCTGGAGTAATTTAATATATACAAATCCGAAGAAAGCACCAGCAAGATGAGAAATATGTCCGCCCATATTTCCTAAACGAAACTGCATTAAATCTAAGATTATAATAACAGCTGTGATGTGCCAAAGTTTTACATTTCCGAAGAGAAATAATCGCACATTCATTAACGGAGAATATGTCGTTGCTGCAACTAGAATAGCCATTATAGCCGCAGATGCACCAACAATAGAACCGCTGATATTAGAAAAGTAAAAACTTAGCGCAAAAGCTACTCCTGCAAAAAGAGCGCTTAGAAGATACAATCCTAAATATTGCTTTTGAGTAAAATAAGTAAGAAACAAAGTGCTTGCAAAATTAAGCACCATCATATTAAATAACAGATGAAAAAATCCGTCGTGAAAGAACGCATACGTTAAAAAAGTCCAAGGTTTAAACATAAAAACCTGAGGATCTGACGACAAAGCCAGCCAATTTGGAAATGCAAACTGACCTACTGAAAATTGATAGAAAAAGATAAGTGATACAATAAAACATGCTACGTTCCAATACATAACTCGCATAGCAATACCACCCAATCTATACTGTAATTTTAAATCGTCTAGAATATTCATAAAAATTCTTCTATTTTAGAATTCGTACTTTAAAGTTAAAAATTAATTCCAACGGTTGTTATTGAATTGATTTTTTTTCCAATACAACATCATTAAAAAGCCAGCAATTGCACCACCAACGTGTGCAAAATGTGCAATTCCAGTTCCGCCGCTTCCAAATAGAGAACTTCCTTTAAAACCTAAGAATAAATCAATTGCTAAAATTCCAGGAACAAAATATTTTGCTTTGATTGGAACAGGAATAAACAAGAGCGCCAGCTGAGCATTTGGAAACATAAATGCAAAAGCAGTTAGCAAACCATAAATTGCTCCAGAAGCTCCCAAAACAGGCGATTGCACAATGAAACTTGTTTCTCTCAATATATTAAACTGCTCTTGATTACAATGTGCTTCGCTTAAAATATTCAAAACTTCACCCTGAACCATTTTACCATTTGAATCAAAAAGAGATTGATAATCAGCATTTAATATTACGTGAAGATCCGATTTAGACAAATTCAAATTAGATACAGAATCTAAAAGAGAATGTATTTGCAAATAATTTACTCCCGTATGCAATAAAGCAGCTCCAAGTCCACATGAAATATAGAAAAACAAGAATTTCTTTCCGCCCCAAAAATGCTCTAAAGCAGATCCAAAAGAAACCAATGCAAACATATTAAATAAAATATGCATGAAATTTGGCAATTGTGCATGCATAAACATATGCGTAATGATCTGCCAAATCCCAAAATTGTCACTTTCAGGATAATACAGCATTAAATACTGATAGGAAACAGGCACCAATTGAGAGCCAATAAAAAAAATAATATTAATAATTAGCAGTTGTTTAACTACTGGAGTCATATTCATCATACGGCAAACTTTTTATCTATATCTTCAACACGCATGGTAATGAAGGTAGGTTTTTGAAAAGGCGAAATATTTGGATCTTTGCAGGCAAACAAACCGTTTACCAAATTATCTTGTTCTTTTTCGGTTAAATAAGATCCTGTTTTAACCGCTAAACTTTTAGCCATTGATTTGGCAATTGTATCGTTCTGACTGTAACTATTACCAGGAATTCCGTCTTGCAAATCGCTTAATAATTGCTCTATGACCTGCGAAACTTCACTTTCTGTAATATTTACCGGAATTCCAGAAATTACAACATGATCCGTTTTACTTTCGTCGAAAACAAATCCTGTTGTTGCCAGTGAAGGTTTTAATTCTTCGATTAATTCCATTTCAGATGCTGAATAAAACAAATCTAAAGGAAAAAGCAACTGTTGGCTCGAGGCCTGATTGACCGTCATATTCAGTAAAAATTGTTCGTACAAAATTCGCTGATGCGCGCGCTGTTGATCAACAATAATCATTCCTGATTTTATTGGCGAAACAATATATTTTTTATGAATTTGATACGTTTTCTGAGTAGCTTGTTCTACTTCTTCGTCATTAAATAAAGAAGAAGTCACTTCTTCGTTTTCGAATGTAAAAGGCGAACTTTCAATGCTTTCTGGATTTTCAACATCTAAACCAACATATAAACTTTCCCAGCTTGCAGTTGGCTCTACTCTTTTAGAATAGCCTGAATATGATCCAGAAGATGATGATCCTGATGAAGAAGATGAAGACGAAAAAGAAGAACCAGAACTATATCCTGATGACCCCGAACCAGCTTTACTATAATGCTGATTGGTTTTATCATCAGTAAATGGATTAAAAGTTCCGTCTACTTGAATCGTTGGTACTTCTGCTTCTACATCTTTATAATGATATGGCGTATCTAAATTAGAATCTCTATCAAAATCTAAAACCGGCGCAACATTAAATTGTCCTAAACTATGCTTTATAGAGGCTCTTAAAATAGCATATAATGCTTGCTCGTCATCAAATTTAATTTCCGTTTTAGTTGGGTGTATATTAATATCAATTGTGTTTGGCGGAACCTGCAAATACAAGAAATAACTTGGCTGAGAACCGTCTTTCAGCAATCCATCATATGCAGACATTACAGCGTGATGCAAGAAACTGCTTTTTATAAATCGATCGTTTACAAAAAAGAACTGCTCTCCTCTATTTTTCTTAGCAAATTCAGGTTTACATACAAAACCTTGAACATTTATAATTTCGGTATCTTCGTTTACAGGAACTAATTTTTCATTCGTTTTTCCAGACATAATACCAACAATTCGCTGGCGATATCCTGCTGCTGGAAGATTATACATCTCACTTCCGTTATGATAAAAACTAAAATGAATATTAGGATGCGCCAATGCTACACGCTGAAACTCATCCATAACATGACGAAACTCAACCGTATCTGACTTTAAGAAATTACGGCGAGCAGGAATATTAAAAAACAAGTTTTTAACCGCAAATGAAGTCCCTTTTGGCAAAACAGCTACTTCTTGCGAAACAAATTTACTTCCCTCAATTACAATATGTGTACCTAGTTCGTCCTGATCTTGCTTAGTCTTCATTTCCATGTGTGCAATCGCTGCAATAGAAGCCAAAGCCTCTCCACGAAAACCTTTTGTACCAAGAGAAAATAAATCTTCTGCCTGACGAATTTTTGAAGTGGCGTGACGCGCAAAACACAAACGTGCATCTGTAACTGTCATTCCGACTCCATTATCAATAACTTGGACTAATGATTTGCCCGCATCTTTAATAATTAATTTAATATCAGTTGCCTTCGCATCTACAGCATTTTCTAACAATTCTTTTACGACTGAAGCTGGTCTTTGAACCACCTCTCCAGCAGCAATTTGGTTAGCAACGTGATCAGGAAGCAATTGAATAATACTCGACATTAAGCAAAAATAAGTTTAAAAGTTAGATTAGGTTTTTGCAAACCAAGAAGTACAAATTTAGTAAATTTTGATTGGCTTTTAGAATAAGAACAATCATAAAAAAAACAAAAAACCTATACCGTTATTACACAGTATAGGTTTTAATATTTTTTAAAACAAATGTGCTTATTCGTTTTCTATTTTCTTCGGAGAATCTTCAATTTGAATTGCTCCAGAAGTTAATAATGGCTGATTAAAAACGTGAGCTATTGAAGCTTGCTGACGAATATAAGCCATTTTAATTGCTGCAATTGCCGCTTCAGTTCCTTTGTTTCCGTGAACTCCTCCACTTCTATCAATTGACTGTTGCATATTATTATCTGTTAAAACACAGAAAATAACTGGAACATCAGTCTGAACATTCAAATCTTTAATTCCTTGTGTAACGCCTTCACAAACAAAATCAAAATGTTTAGTTTCTCCTTGAATTACACATCCAATTACAATAACCGCATCAACATTTTGTGTTTGAAGCATTTTTTTAGCTCCGTAAATCAACTCAAAACTTCCTGGAACATTCCAACGGATAATTTGCTGAGCAGGTACATCGCAATCAACTAGAGCATCAAAAGCACCATTATAAAGTCCTTCTGTTATAGTATCATTCCATTCAGAAACAACAATCCCAAACCGAAAGTCTTTCGCGTTTGGGATTGTGTTTTTATCGTATTCTGATAGATTTTTATTTTCAGTAGCCATCTGTACTATTTTTGTTATTAAATTTCAGACTGCTAAAATACGAATCTAAAATCTAAAAACTGAACTCAAATAGTATAATTATTGTGCTAATCCGATCAAAGCATCAACAGATGCTGCTTCTGGAGTACTGTCGTAATTATCTTTAATATCATTAAAGTATTTCAAAGCATCTTCTTTTTGCCCTAAAGCCAAAGCAGTTTTTCCAGCTTTTAATAAGAAACGAGGCGTTGTAAAATCATTTTTGTTAGATTCAGCAGCTTTTACATAAAAATCTAAAGCTTCTTTTTGCTGATTTTTTTGAGAATAAGCATCTCCTGTAGCCCCTTTAGCTAATGCGCTCAAGATTACATCTTCAGATTTAAATTCACCTAAATATTTAATTGCCTCATCAAATTTACCAGTATTCAAGTAAGCGATACCAGCATAGTAGTTTGCTAAATTTCCAGCATCAGTTCCAGAATATTCGTCAGCGATTTTGATAAATCCGAATTTACCTTCAGAACCGTTTAATGATAATTTGAATAATGAATCGCTAGAAACACCGTTTACAGCTTTTTCAAAGTTTTGTTGCGCAACAAACATTTCACTTGCAGCCTCTTCTTGTTTAGGAGTTGCAATAAATTTTTGGTAAGCCAAATATCCAATTGTAGCAACTGCGATACCAGCAACTAAACCAATAATGATTTTTTGATTTTTAGCCACCCAATCCTCAGTTCTTGAAGCCGTTTCATCTAATTTTGAGAAAACTCCAGCTGTTGTGCTGTCTTTTTCGTCAATAACTACTTGTTGCTCTTCAGTAACCACTTCTTTTACTTCCTTTTCTTTTGGTGTCTTATATCCTCTTTTATTGTAAGTTGCCATTTAAAATTTATTTAGTGAACGGCAAAAATAAAATTTTTATTGAAAATGACGTAAAAAATTTCAATTTTATCACTATTTTAAAAGAAATATTTTCTTTTGTGATTTGCACTTTCGCGGAAGTGCTAAAATAAATTGGCTGAGAATCGCCCTAAAGCCAATTATATCGATAATTTTCGGTAATTTGCAGCCTCAAATTTTTACTGTTCAAAAACGGTGAATTTTACACTTGGAGTCCCTAAAAATGCATTTAAACAAAATCTCATTATTCAATTACAAGAACTTTTCTGAAGCAAGTTTTGATTTTGACATCAAAATCAACTGTTTTGTGGGTAAAAATGGCATTGGAAAAACCAATGTGCTCGATGCTATTTACCATTTAGCTTACGGAAAAAGTTATTTTAATCCGCTTGCTTTACAAAATATCAAACACGGTGAAGAGTTTTTTGTAATTGATGCCGAACTCGAAAAGAATGAGAGAACCGAACAGATTGTTTGCAGTTTAAAAAAAGGGCAAAAAAAGGTTTTAAAGCGAAACGGAAAACCTTATGATAAATTTTCAGATCATATTGGATTTATTCCGCTTGTAATTATTTCGCCAGCCGATCGCGATTTGATTATTGAAGGAAGCGAAACACGTCGTAAATTTATGGACAGTGTGATTTCGCAATTAGACGCGACTTATCTGCACGAATTAATACAATACCAAAAGGTAATTACGCAACGAAATGCACTTTTAAAATATTTTGCTCTCAATCATGTCTTTGACAACGATACCTTATCTATATATAACGAACAACTGCAAGGCTACGGGAAATCGATTTTTGAAAAACGAAAAGATTTCTTAGAGCAGTTTATACCTATATTTAATAGACATCATCAAGCAATTACAGGATCTGAAGAAAGTGTGCAGTTGGTTTACGAAAGCCATTTATTCGAAAAAGATCTTTTGACCCTTTTACAAGAAAACATCAATAAAGATAGAGCGTTGCATTACACAACCGTTGGAACTCATAAAGATGATTTGTCTTTTGAAATTGATTCACATCCGATAAAAAAATTCGGATCGCAAGGACAGCAGAAATCTTTTCTGATTGCTTTAAAATTGGCGCAATTTGAATTCTTGAAAAAACAAAGTGGTGTAAAACCAATTCTTTTGTTTGATGATATTTTTGACAAATTAGACGAAACGCGTGTTGCCAAAATCATAGAAATGGTAAACAGCGAGACGTTTGGACAACTTTTCATCTCAGATACTCATCCCGAAAGAACCGAAGCGATTGTAAAATCAACGCATCAGACTTATAAGATATTTAATTTGTAAAGTTTTTTTGCCACAGATTGCAAGGATTAAAATGATTCAATCTGTGTAAATCTTTTAATCTGTGGCTAAATAAGAAAACAAATTAGTGTAAATTCGTGCAATTAGTAGCAAACTAAAAAAACGAATTAGAAAAAAGTAACTGCAATCAAAAAACACAGAATATGTTAGCGAAAGAATCATTGCAATTTTTAGACGATTTAAAAAAGAACAATAACCGTGAATGGTTTCAAGAAAATAAAAAACGATACGAAGTTTTCAAAAAAGATTACCATCAATTGGTAAGCGATTTTTTGGATGCAATGAAACCGCTTGATCCTTCATTAGAATTATTAGAAGTAAAAAATTGCACTTTCAGAATTAATCGTGACATTCGATTCTCAAAAGACAAATCTCCATACAAAGCGCATTTAGGAATCTGGATGTCTGGCGGAACAAAAGGTTTAAACCGCGCCGGATATTATGTACA
>NZ_DHEI01000028.1:112174-112836 GCF_002399805.1 Flavobacterium sp. UBA4854 | reverse complement strand
CTAAAAAGCATGCCTCGCGGTTACGAAAAAGACCATCCAGCAATTGAGTTTTTGAAACTGAAAAGTTTTACGGCAACTCAAGTTTACAATGTTTCTGAAGTGATGGAGAAAGATTTCGTAAAGAAAATAAGCCATAAACTTATTGCTTTAAAACCATTAAACGAATTCATCAATCGCGCTTTGGATACTGAAGAATTTTAATTTTATTTGCCACAGATTTCACAGATTCACTCAGATTAATTTTTCGCAACAGTAAAAATCATTTTAATCTTTTTAATCTGTGGCAAAAACAATAACTGAATGAAAAGGAAAATACTTTTTCTTGGAGAATCTTATCGCGCCGATGCTATCACTTGGATGAAAGGCTTGAAAGAATTTGGCGATTTTGAAATTGTCACTTGGGAACTTCAAACATCTAACAATCATAGATTCAAGCGTATTTTAGAGTATTTCTTCTCTCCTCTTTCTATTCGAAAAATCATTAAAAAAGAAAAACCAGATATGGTTATTGCAGAAAGAACAACCAGTTATGGTTTTCTTGCGGCATTATCTGGATCTAAAACTATTGCCATCGCACAGCAAGGCCGAACCGATTTATGGCCTGAGGAATCTAAATTATACCCTTTTAAAAAATTCATTCAGAAATATGCTTTCAAAAAAGC
>NZ_DHEI01000028.1:106626-111816 GCF_002399805.1 Flavobacterium sp. UBA4854 | reverse complement strand
AAAGAACTCCAAATAGAAAACAAAGTAATTTTTACAGGAAGAATTCCGAATACAGAACTTCCAAAATTACTCCAGCAATCCAATATTTATATTAGTATGCCAACCACCGAAGGTGTTTCTGCCTCTTTGTTTGAAGCAATGGCTTGCAATTGTTATCCTATTGTTTCTGATATTCCTGGAAATCAAAGTTGGATTACCCATCGCGAAAACGGACAATTGATTGAAGTTGACAATATCGAAATGCTGGCTGAAGAATTAATTTGGTCTTTTGAAAATCCCGAATTGCGAAATCAAGCTATTATTCGAAATAGAAAATTTGTAGAGGAAAATGCGACTTACAATATCAATATGAAGATTATCGCTGATCAATATCACGAATTGATTGATTCTAGAAAATAATTTAACCGCAAAATTCGCAAAAATCTGCGCAAAGAACACAAAACTTAGCGCACCTTGCGCAAACTTTGTGTATTTGCGGTAAAAACTACATCGTAACTTTTCTTCAAGCAATTAGAAGCCCATAATATACAAGGAACAAAAATCTACGAAGAAAACGGAAAATGGACTAGAATTACCATTGGCACAACGAAAGAAATGCAACGATTTATTGAAGCCATAAAGTAAAATTTTGAAAAAAGTCTTTTTATAGAAAATCTACTCAAATAAATTATTATCGTTACTTTTGATCTCAGAATTTTTCCGAAGTTTCGGAACTTAAAAAGCCTTTTATTTATGGAAATCCAATCCAATTTTTCTTTAAAAAAATATAATACTTTCGGCATTGAAGCCAGTGCTAAACAATTTGTTGCGGTTCATTCTATTGACGAATTGAAAACAGTTTTAGCAGAAAACAAAAACGAGAAAAAATTCATTTTGGGCGGAGGAAGCAATATGCTTTTAACAAAAGATATAGAGGCGCTGGTTATTCATATCGATTTAAAAGGAAAAAAAATCACAAAAGAAGACGACGATTTTGTTTGGGTCGAAAGTCAAGCAGGAGAAACTTGGCACGATTTCGTTCTTTGGACAATAGACAACAATTTTGGCGGATTAGAAAACATGTCATTAATTCCTGGAAATGTCGGCACAACTCCAGTGCAAAATATTGGCGCTTATGGAACGGAAATTAAAGACACTTTTATTTCTTGTGAAGCCATGAATATTGCAACTCAGGAAATAAAAACTTTTGAGAACGCCGAATGTAATTTTGGCTACCGCGAAAGTATTTTCAAACATGAAGCAAAAGACCAATATATCATTACTTCGGTTATTTTTAAATTGACCAAACGCAATCATAAAATCAATACATCTTACGGAGATATTTTGGCTGAATTGGCTAAAAACAACATTACAGAACCAACTTTAAAAGATGTGAGCAATGCTGTAATCGCTATTAGACAAAGTAAATTGCCAGATCCTAAAGAATTAGGCAACAGTGGAAGTTTCTTCAAAAATCCGATTTTATTGAAATCTGATTTTGAAAAAATACACCAAAAATTCCCAGAAATGAAATTTTACGAAGTTTCAGAAACAGAAGTAAAAGTTCCCGCAGGATGGCTGATTGAGCAAGCAGGTTTTAAAGGAAAACGTTTTGGAGATGCTGGAGTTCATAAAAATCAAGCTTTAGTTTTGGTAAATTACGGAAACGCGACAGGTCAAGAAATTTTAGCGGTTTCGAAAGAAGTTCAGAAAACGGTTTTTGAAACTTTCGGCATTCAGATCGAGGCGGAAGTTAATGTGATTTAAATATAATCTTCATTTTTTAAATCTTTAATGAAAAAACTAAACATAGGAATTCTTTTAGTTCAATTCATAGGAATGATTTTCCTAATTAATGGCATTTTTCAGTTGCGATTATTTTCAGTTGCAGAAAAAGTCATTTGCATGAAAAATCAATTCCAGTTTCAAAAACCCGAAAATTGGAACAGACTATTCCCTACAAATGAAGATGTTTCCAATTTCTGGCCAAGTGTTTTTATATGGATCTTTTTTGCTCTTTTAATGGGCATTTTCTACGTTACATTTCTTAACTGGAAACGTAAACTTTCTTCTATAAACACTATTTTGCTTGCAATCGCCTTGTATGTTCTTTTAAGATTAAAGTTTTTTAGAAAAGAAATATTTTCACTTCTTTTTAGACCAATCAGAGTAATGCTTTCAGATGATTTTGCCATACAATGTTTAATCGAAGGAATTGTTTTTACCATCATTGGACTTTTCCTTATTTATTTTAGCGTAAATTCAAAATTGTTTAATTTAGATAAAGAAGTTGCTGAAAACTAAACATAAAATTTATTTGTAAATCTTTCTTAAACCACAAATAATGTACACACCTGACCTATATAAAAACGAAAATCCTGAGGAAATCAGAGCTTTTTTAAAAGAAAACAGCTTTGGAATTCTGGTTAATCAGACTAACGGGAAATTGTGCGCAACTCATATTCCGATAGAATTAGAATTAAATTCTGATGGAAAGGAAATTTTACAAGGGCATATTTCAAAACTGAATCCACAAGCAGAAGGTTTTGCAGCAAACGATCAGATTCTAGCTATTTTTACAGGACCACACAGTTATATTTCATCGTCTTGGTATGATCACGAAAATGTTCCAACATGGAATTACATAGCCGTACATGTTTACGGAAAAATCAAGATTGTAGATTATGAAACTTCTGTAGAACAACTGAAAAAACTTGTAGACAAATACGAAGCGAATTCTAAGAACCCTATTCGTGTTGAAGATTTATCTGAAAAAACTATGCGGGAAGCCCGTGGAATCTTTGGTTTTGAAATCGAAATTGAAGAAATTCAAGCTACAAAAAAACTGTCTCAAAACCGCGACGATCACAATTATAAAAATATAATTTCGGAACTGGAAAAAACCGAAAACCCTCAGTCTATTGCTGTTGCAAAAGAAATGTCAAAATGCCGAAAGTAAATCGGTTTTGGTTATTGAATTTAGCGAATTGATAAGTACATTTGCAGTCGCAGAACGTGAAATTAATAGAACCAAATAAATCAGATGCTTATATACATATTTTACTTTTTTATTGCTATTGTCGTAGTTCAATTATTTTATTATTTAGGAGTTTTTGGAAAATTTGCTTTTGCCAAACCTCAACATGTGAAACCTAAAAATCTTCCGGTTTCTGTAATTGTATGCGCTAAAAACGAAGAAGAGAATGTAAAAAAATACATTCCGCTTTTGGCACAGCAAGATTATCCAGATTTCGAAGTTGTTTTAATTGACGACGCATCTAGCGATGAAACTCTTGAAGTTTTTGAAGAATTTGAAAAAGAATTCTCTAATATCCGTTTGGTTAAAGTCGAAAACAATGAGGCTTTTTGGGGAAATAAAAAATACGCTTTAACCCTTGGAATAAAAGCAGCAAAGAAAGATTATTTACTTTTTACAGATGCAGATTGTTTCCCAAATTCTAAAGATTGGATTTCTTCTATGTCTTCTCATTTTACTATGAACAAAACTATCGTTTTGGGTTATGGAGGTTATGAGAAAGTGGAGCGTTCGTTTCTAAACAAAATTATTCGTTTTGAAACTGTTTTAACAGCGATGCAATATTTTTCTTGGGCAAAAATGGGACTTCCATACATGGGAGTCGGCAGAAATCTTGCTTATAAAAAAGAAGAATTTTTTAATGTAAATGGTTTTATTGACCACATTCAGATTCGTTCTGGCGATGACGATTTGTTCATTAACCAAGCGGCGAATAAAACAAATACCACTATTTCTTATACACCTGAAAGTTTTACATATTCAAGACCTAAGACAACTTACAAGGAATGGTTTACTCAAAAAAGAAGACATGTTTCTACTGCAGAACATTACAAGTTTTTTGATAAAATGCAGTTAGGCTTGTTCTTTCTTTCGCAATTATTTTTCTTTTTGTCAGTTATAATATTGTTAGCGTTTCAATTTCAATGGATCGCCGTATTAGCAATTTTAGCAACACGTTACACTGTTGTATGGACAGTAATCGGATTTTCAGCAGGAAAGCTAAAAGAAAAAGATATTAAAATTTGGTTTCCAGTTGTTGAGATAGCGCTTATATTAACGCAAATTAATATCTTTATAACTAATATCTTTTCAAAACCAGTATATTGGAAATAAATTCTAAAATAGAAAAAGCAAAAAAAGGCGATCAGATCGCCTTTACTTTTTTATTAGATCATTATTGGAATGAGGTGTATTCGTTTATGCTCAAACGAACCGAAAATGAAACCACCGCAGAAGATATTACCATAGAAACGTTCTCTAAAGCTTTTGACAAAATAGCTTCTTATAATCCAGAATTTCAGTTTAACACCTGGCTTATTGCAATTGCAAAAAATGTCTATATTGATTTACTTCGAAAAAAGAAAACCAATCTTTTTATAGAAATCACAGACAACGAAGACCAACAGGCATACAACATTGCCGACCCTACTCCATCTGCAGAAGATGCTTTAATTAAAGAACAGAATCTCTCTCGTCTGCTCTTATGCATCAAAGAACTTAAACCACACTATCAAGAAGTAATTCAGCTTCGTTATTTTCAAGAAATGTCTTATCAGGAAATTGCTGCTAAGATTGATGAACCTTTAAGTAGCGTCAAAGTAAAACTTTTACGTGCTAAAAAATTATTAGCAGAAATCATTGAACGTAACAGATAATTTATTATCTTTAATCAAAGAATAAATAATTCTTACCTTTATTCTTAAAATAAACACATTTTCACAACATTAAAACTACAACTTCTACGTTGTTAGCTCAACCCTAAACCTTTTCTGCGTATGATTTAAAGTTACTTAACCTTAAAACCCAAAAATTATGTCTAAATTAAGCATTTATGAAAACAAGTGGACCGATCTTGTTTTCGAGAACAAAAACAAAGAATACGGCGCGTATCAATTACGCCAGGAGAATTCCAAAAACTCTGTTACAGCTCTCTTTATGGGTTTATTGTTAATAACGGCTTTAGGAAGTGCACCGGTACTTATTAGTAAAATTAGGACTTCACCTGTTGAAGTTGAGCCAGAACCTCAGATTTACGAACCAAAGATTGTACACGTCGACCCAATTGTTGTGCCGCCACCGCCAGCTCCGCCTGCGCCTATGGTTGAACATAGCACAGCTCCAAAAACAGATGCGGTTCAGTTGACAAATCCTGTTGTTAGTAGAACACAAGATGC
>NZ_DHEI01000028.1:89177-106456 GCF_002399805.1 Flavobacterium sp. UBA4854 | reverse complement strand
GGAAATGGACCTGCAATTAATACAATGCCTTCTTCTGGAGGAAATGGTGAAGTTGCTTCGGTTGCGCCACCAACTAATGAGCCTGTTTCTATTGCTGTTTTGGATAAGCTTCCAGAATTTCCAGGCGGAATTGCACAGTTTTACAAATATGTTGGAAATAATTTCCGCAGACCAGAACTTGATGTAGAAAAAACATTAAAAGTGTATGTATCGTTTGTAGTTGAAAAAGACGGATCACTTACTGACATTATGGTAAAAAATGATCCTGGCTACGGAATGGGCAAAGAAGCTATTAGAGTTTTAAAATCATTAAAAACAAAATGGACTCCAGGAGTTCTTAACGGACAAGCGGTGCGAACTGCATACAATCTTCCTATTACAATAAAAACAGAAGTTGACTAATTATAGATATTTTGAAAAGTAAAAAGCAGAACTTTAGGTTCTGCTTTTTTTGTTTATATTTAATTCATAAATCATACTCGTAATTTTAATTAAGAATTCAATTTTAATGCCTTTTACTTTTTCACATCCTGCAATAATTCTTCCATTAAGATATTTACCAAAATCATGGTTTTCTCTAACTGCATTAATAATTGGAAGTCTAACACCAGATTTTGAATATTTTCTTCGCATGAAAGTTAAAAGCTATTACAGCCACACTCTAATTGGTATTTTTTGGTTTGATTTACCTCTTGCGCTTTTACTAACTTTCCTGTTTCATAATTTGACTCGAAATCTTTTGCTTCGAAATCTTCCATCATTTATAAAAAATAGAACAATGATTTTTACAAATTTTGATTGGAATATTTATTTTAAAAGAAATTGGTTTATCGTTTTAATCTCTTTATTAATTGGAATATTTTCTCATATTTTTTGGGATGCTTTTACCCATAAACATGGTTATTTCGTTAATCAATTTGAAATTTTTAAAAATACCGTATTATTATTTGGAGTAGAAATTCCATTCTGGAAAATAGCACAGCATTTAAGTACTTTAATTGGAATTACAGTCATATTATTTACTTTCTATAAACTTCCCAAAAACTTTTATCCTCAAACCTCTATCAAAAAATGGTATTGGAGCACGGTTGTTTTACTGACTGTAACAATTTTATCGATTAGGTTTGCAGTAAATCTAGAGGCTTTAAACATTGGAAATTTGATTGTGACTTTTATAGCAGCTTTTTTAATTGCAACAACAATGGCTCCACAGGTAATTAAATTTAAATCGAACCAAAAAAATTAACAAAATCCACTACATTTACCTCTTCAAAATGAAATTCATTTCAACTAATTAAAAACAAAATAATGGGAATATTTTCAGCCATTCTTGGTAATGCAGGTTCTGTAAGTTCAGAAGATTTAATCAAGAAGTATGGACAGCTTTTAACTACAAATGAAGAAATCGAAATGGGTTTTAAACTTATTCGCGACACTTTTATTTTTACCAACAAAAGATTAATCTTAGTTGATGTGCAAGGAATTACAGGAAGCAAAACAGAATACAAATCTATTGCTTACAAAAACATTACAAGATTCAGTGTAGAAACTGCAGGAACTTTTGATCTTGATGCCGAATTAAAAATCTGGATCTCAAGCGAACAGCAACCAAGCATTGTAAAGCAATTCAATAAATCGGTTAATGTTTATGAAGTGCAAAAAGTTCTTGCTTTTCATGTATTAGGATAAAAAATAACCCCAGCATTGCTGGGGTTTATAATTCTAAAGAACAACTCTTATTTCTTTTTGGTTGTTGTTGTTTTCTTTTTGGTTGTTGTAGTTGCTTTTTTAGTAGTTGTTACAGGAACTGTATTTACAATTTTCTGCTGTACATATGGTTTGTACAAACCATCTTTTTCTGCTCTTTTCTTAGCATCATCTGCTCTCTTTTTAGAATCTGGATGCGAACTCATCATTTGATCAATAAATGACGCTTCAGATCCTTCGCTCATTTTTGCCAAAATTCTAAAAGCAGATTCTTCAGCATTTACATCATAACCATTTTTCTTCATGAAATTATAAGCAAATAAATCGGCTTCAGATTCTTGCTTACGACTGTATTTGCTATCAATAATCGCGCTTCCAATTTTTCCAAGCTGACTATCTGTAACTGTTGCTACAGTTGCCGATTGAGAAGCAACTCCATCCATTAAAGCTTCTTTTTGATAAGCTGCACGAACAGCATCTCTAGAATCGTTGTTTGCAACGTGTCCGATTTCGTGTCCAATTACAGCAACTAATTCGTTATCATCCATGATATCCATTAATCCAGAATACACACGAACGCTTCCGTCTGCAGTTGCAAAAGCATTTACTTCTTTCAATTTATACACTTTATAATTTAAAGTAAATCCTTCTCCAGATGCATGTTTGCCAAAAACACGATTTAATCTTAAAGTATAACCATCTGTCGGTCCAGCAATTTCATGTTCAGCGTCTAATTTATCAACGGCTTCTTTAGATAGTTTTGCTGCATCAGCATTACTAAAAGTAAAACCAGTAACTCCTTTTTGAACTGCCCCAATTGCTTTATCTCCCAGATTAATCTGTGCATTTGTTTTAGTAAAACTAAAAGCGGCCAATAAAACTCCCAATACAATAAATTTCTTTTTCATTTTTTACTTTTATTAATTTAACAACAAATATACTATAATAACATTTTCACATTTCTATTAGAAATCTAGTTTTTTAACATTTAAAGGTATAATTTTTAAACTAGCTATACTGCAGTCGCTTAAAATATTATCTAACAATATTTTAAAACAAAAAAAGGCAAACTCTAATGAATTTGCCTTTTACCTTTATATCAAAAAAATTATTTCTTTTTTGCAGTCGTTTTTTTAGCCGTTGTCGTTGTTTTTGCTTTTACAGGCGCTGTGTTATCAATTTTCTGTTGCACATAAGCATGATACAAACCGTCTTTTGTTGCCTTTTTCTTAGCATCATCGGCTCTTTTTCCAGAATCTGGGTGAGAACTCATCATTTTGGTCATAAAAGACGACTCAGCTCCTTCGCTTAAATTTTGCAGAATTCTAAAAGCAGATTCTACAGCATTCACATCATAGCCATTTTTTTTCATGAAATTATAAGAGAAAGCATCTGCCTCAGATTCTTGTTTTCGGCTGTGTTTGCTATCAATCATGGCACTTCCTATTTGTCCTAATTGAGAATTGGTTAGCGTTTCCATTTTTCCAGATTGTGACGATGCGGCATCCATCAGGGCTTCTTTTTTATAAGCCGCTTTTATTGCGTCTCTTGTATCATGATTAACAACATGCCCAATTTCATGCCCTATAACAGCAAGCAATTGATTATCATCCATAATATCCATCAAACCTGCAAACACGCGAACACTACCGTCAGCACAAGCAAAAGCATTAATATCTTTTACCAGATATACTTTATAATTTAAAGTTACCCCTTCGCTGGTTGTGTGTTTTCCAAACACACGATCTAAGCGAATTGAGTAGCCATCTGTGGGTTTTGCAACAGGATTATTTGCATCCATTTCATCGATAGATTTTTTTGCTAGAGCCGCCGCATCTGCATCACTAAAAGTAAATCCTGAAACACCTTTGCTCAAAGCTCCCATTGATTTATCCGAAAGTATTTGTGCCTCAATTTTACCAAAACCAATAGCCGCAAACAACATTCCTACTAGAACAAATTTCTTTTTCATGTTTATAAACTGTTAAATTAACAGCAAAATTAGTACAGCATAAATTTTATAATATCTGAAGAAGTCAAATTTGTAACAGATTAAGGTCATATTCTTATTTTACAATAAAATAGCCAAAACGTCAGAAGAAGAAACAATAAGCAAGTAAAACAAAGTCAAAAAAACATTTTAAATCAAAGTATTAACATTAAAACTTATTTATTGCAAAAGTGTCTGCTCTTTCAACAAAAGCAAACGAAAAGCAAATAAACATCTCTAAATAAACTACATTCCGTATCTTTGTACTTTGAACATTGATATATGGAAACAGTCACTGAAAATATACAAACCACAAAACCAAAGTGGTTAAAAGTAAAATTACCTATCGGACAAAAATATACTGAACTTAGAGGTTTAGTTGATAAATATAGTTTAAATACCATTTGTACTTCTGGAAGCTGTCCTAACATGGGCGAATGCTGGGGTGAAGGAACTGCAACTTTCATGATTTTAGGAAATGTTTGTACTCGTTCTTGCGGTTTCTGCGGTGTAAAAACCGGAAGACCAGAAACAGTAGATTGGGATGAACCAGAAAAAGTAGCTCGTTCTATTAAAATCATGAACATTAAACACGCTGTAATTACCAGTGTTGATAGAGATGATATTAAAGATGGCGGTTCTATCATTTGGATGGAAACTGTAAGAGCTATCAGAAGAATGAATCCTCAAACTACTCTTGAAACTTTGATCCCAGACTTCCAAGGAATTGAAAGAAACCTTGATCGTATTGTAGAAGCAAATCCTGAAGTTGTTTCTCATAACATGGAAACGGTACGACGTTTAACTCGCGAAGTTCGCATTCAGGCAAAATATGACAGAAGTTTAGAAGTCCTTCGTTATTTAAAAGAAAAAGGAATTAATAGAACAAAATCTGGAATTATGCTTGGGCTTGGAGAAACTGAAGAAGAAGTTTTCCAGACTATGACTGATTTGAGAAATGCAAATGTTGATGTGGTTACTATTGGACAATATTTACAGCCAAGTAAAAAACATCTTCCTGTAAAAGAATTTATTACGCCTGAACAATTTGCCAAATATGAACAATTTGGTCTTGAATTAGGTTTTAGACATGTAGAAAGCGGACCTCTTGTTCGTTCTTCTTATAAAGCACAAAAACATATTTTATAAAAAGTTTAATCGTTTAATCGTTTAATTGTAAAACCGATTAAACTATTAAACAGTTAAACGAATAAACAAAACATTGAAAACAAGAATTGCTATTAATGGGTTTGGAAGAATTGGAAGAAATTTATTCCGATTGCTTTTAAATCACCCCGAAATCGAAGTCGTAGCTATAAATGATATTGCAGACAATAAAACCATGTCGCATTTAATTAAATATGACAGTATACATGGAGTTTTGCCTGCTGAAGTTAGTCATGACGAAAATAGTATCATTGTAGATGGAAGGCATTTTTTCTTTTTTCACGAAAAAAATATTGCAAACATAGATTGGAAATCGCATTCGATTGATATTGTAATCGAATCGACAGGTAAATACAAAACGCATGAAGAATTAAATGCGCATCTAGAAGCTGGAGCAAAAAAAGTAATTCTTTCTGCCCCATCAGAAGTTGACACCATAAAAACGGTTGTTCTTGGTGTAAATCAAAATATTCTGGAAGGAAATGAAGATATAGTTTCTAATGCAAGCTGCACCACAAACAACGCTGCTCCGATGATTAAAATTATCGAAGAATTGTGCGGAATTGAACAGGCATACATTACAACTATACACTCTTTTACAACAGACCAAAGTCTTCATGACCAGCCCCATAAGGATTTACGCCGTGCAAGAGGTGCCAGCCAGTCGATTGTTCCAACAACTACGGGTGCAGCTAAAGCATTAACGAAAATTTTTCCTAAATTGCACAACAAAATGGGTGGATGTGGTATTAGAGTACCTGTTCCAGACGGCTCATTAACAGACATAACCTTCAATGTAAAACGTGCTGTGAGCATTGAAGAAATAAATAAAGCATTCAAACAAGCCTCAAAAACAAATTTAAAAGGAATATTAGATTATACCGAAGATCCGATTGTTTCGGTAGATGTAATTGGCAACACACATTCTTGTTTATTTGATGCTCAGCTAACTTCAGTTATCGATAAAATGGTAAAAGTTGTAGGCTGGTACGATAACGAAATTGGCTATTCATCAAGGTTGATCGATTTAATTTTACTGATAAGAAAAAAATAAGATTCATTGTAATAGCATTGCCATACATGAAATACTATCTTTTTATTGTTGTTTGTTTTTTTAACTCGTTTTTGTATTCTCAAGCCAAAAAGAATACGGATAGCGTCATGTATTATAACAAGCTCGCTAATTCTAATCTTAACAATAAAAAGTTCAGTCAAGCGGTTTACTACACTGAAAAATCTATTAATTTTTGTGAAGAAAATGGCAAAAAAGAGAATCTTGCAAATCAGACTCTTAAGCTTGGTAAAATTTATTATAACCAAGGAAAATTTGAAGAAGCTTTAAAAAACTTTCATAAAACAGTTTCTTTATTTGACACTTTAAAGCCTAGCTGCACAAAAGTTTTGGCATTGCATTATATTGGAGCAACCAATACAGCAAAAGGCGATTACAAAACGGCTAGTGTCTATTATACGAAAGCCAAAGATTTACTAAAACAACTAAACATTAATGATAATGCAGCAGTTTTAGATTATCAGAAAGCTTTGGCATTTAAGACTAATAATGATCTTAAATCGGCAGTAAAAACTCTTAAAGCCATCACCAAAAAGCCAGATAACAATGCAATTATAAAAACCAAAATAGATGCATATTATCAGCTTGGACTAATTGAGGGACAGCTTAAACGAAATGATTCGGCAATGATTTATTTTGACAAAGCATTAGATTACAATGCCAAAATAAATGATTTTGCCAAGAAATCTAAAATCGTTCTAGCGATTAGCCAATATTACAAACAAAATAAAAATTATGATCTAGCGTATTCGTATTTAGACGAACATTATCAGCTTGAAAATTATATTTTAAAATTAAAGAATGCCAAAATTGATTTGGATGAATTCTCAAAATTCAAAAAAAATCAATCTTTAAACAACACCATTAAAAAAGAAAGCGAAGAAAAATTTCAGCTCAAAACATATCGCTATTCTAAGTTGGTGAGTATTCTGGCAATTGCTTTAATTTCAATTTTATCTCTTTTGAGTTTAGCATTGTACAAAAACAATATCATTAGAAATCAGAATAATTTATTGCTTCGAGAAAAGAACAAAGAATTGATTTTGGCTAAAAACAAAGCAGAAAAAGCATCAAAAGCCAGATCTGAATTTTTATCTACAGTAAGCCATGAACTCCGGACGCCATTGAACGCCATTAACGGAATAACCCATATTCTACTTGAAGACAAACCGAAGAAAAAGCAATTAAAGTACTTAGAATCTTTAAAATTCTCTGGTAATTATCTAACTACTTTTATCAATGAAATTTTAGAAATTAATAAAATTGATTCGACTAAAGTTGAAGTTGAAAATATCAGCTTTAATTTGAAAGAACTGCTTTTTAATATTCAGAGTTCATTAAAAGAACTAGCAACTGCCAACAAAAATTATTTCAATCTAGAAATAGACAAAGCAATTCCCGACAATCTAATTGGTGATCCGACCAAATTATCTCAGATTATATTAAACTTAATCAACAATGCTTTAAAATTTACTCAAAACGGACATGTAAATGTTATTGCAAAATTGTATTCGCAAGAAGGAGAAGAAGCAACAGTTTACTTTGAAATTGTGGATACTGGTATTGGAATTCCTGAGGATAAACTCCAAACTGTTTTTGAAAGCTTCTCTCAAGGTTCTATAGAAGTAAATAGAAAATACGGCGGAACTGGCCTTGGATTAACTATCGTAAAAAAATTAATCGAACTCTTAGGAGGCGAAATAAAACTAAAAAGTGAAGTGGGTAAAGGTTCTACATTTACCTTTAAACTAAATTTTAAAATTAACAACGAACCATTGGAAGTAATTGAAGAAGTAAAACCTTATAACGACAAACAATTGAAAAACAAATCTATTTTATTGATTGAGGACAACAAGATCAATCAAATGATCACTCGCAAAATGCTAGAAAACAAGAACATTACCTGCGAGATTGTTGACAATGGAGAAGATGCTGTCGAACTTTTAAAAATCAAGCGCTTCGATATGATTTTAATGGATGTTCACCTTCCTGGTATTAACGGAACTACAGCAACTAAATTGATTCGTGAATTTGATAAAGCAACTCCAATTATTGCCTTAACAGCAATTTCGCTTGACGAAAACCGAGATATGCTTCTTTCTTTTGGAATGGATGATGTTATTACCAAACCTTTTGTACCAGACGAATTCTACAGTACTATTGCTAAGTTTTTTGATTAACAAAGGTTCTGAGAGGCTAATACTAAGGCACTAAGTTTTCTTTTACATACTCTAAAATCGTAGCATCAAAGTCTTGCTGATGGTTGATGAATGAACTTTTTATTGGAAGATAATACAATTGAGAAACCAATTTTGAATCTTTTAAACGCACATAATCTTTCTCGGTTGTAACTATTTTTCTGCCATTTGCTTTAACTTGAATTGAATCTAGATTTACATCAGAAAAATGATGATGATCTGGAAAAGTCAAACATTCATCATTTTCATTCTTTAAATAATCAAAAAATGGTTTTGGTTTTGCAATTCCGGCTAAAAGAATTTTTGATTCTGATTTAATTTCGTTAACGGAAATTTTTTCATTTTTACCGTAAATCACATTATCATAATCAATAAAACTAAAAAATAGCTTTTGCTTGTAATTAAGCTTCAATCTTGATCTAATCGCAGTTTGTTCTTCTTCAGTTAAAATACTTGGACATTTTGTAACGACTACGATACTGGCTCTTTCTGCTCCACTCCTGCTTTCTCTCAAATTCCCTGTTGGCAGCATAAAATCATCTGCAAATAAATCTCCGTAAGAAGTAAGCAAAATATAAAAACCTGCTTTTACTTTTCGATGCTGATAGGCATCATCGAGCAAAACAATTTCAGGTTTTTCTTTTTGCGAAAGCAGTTGCTGAATTCCATTTGTACGATTGGCATCAACAGCAACCATTACATTTGGAAATTTTTGATAAAACTGAAAAGGTTCGTCGCCCAAAATTTCAGCATTCGAATTTTCATCAGCCAAAACAAAACCTTCCGATTTTCTTTTATAACCGCGACTTAAAGTTGCCACTTTATATTTATCAGATAATAATCGAATCAGATATTCTATTTGAGGCGTTTTCCCAGTTCCGCCAACGCTTAAATTTCCAACAGCAATAACAGGAAGATCAAATGAAGTTGATTTTAAAATTCCTTTATCAAAAAGAAAATTACGGATTGAAGTAACGAATCCGTACAAAATAGCGAAAGGGAAAAGTATTTTTCGAAGTAAGTTCATTATTTTAGTTTATTCAAAACATTAGAATTAATTAGTGTTTTCATTTGATTAATAGCAATTCCGTTCAATTTTATTAATCTTTCTTTTTGTATCATACCTTGTTGTATCAACATAGCATTTATGCTTTCCAAATTTGACAATACTACTAACTGCTCAATAGAAGCGATATCTCTAATATTTCCTTTTGCATTAAGATTCTCGTCTCTCCATTCTTTGGCAGTTTTACCAAACAAAGCAACATTTAATAAATCTGCTTCATCTGCATAAATAAAGTTCTTTTGCTTAGCATTTAAAGACAAGGGAATTAAGTTTTCTTTTATTGCGTCGGTATGTATAGCGTAATTAATTTTTGAAATTGTTCGTTGTAAGTCCCATTCGAGCTTCTTAGTACTACTTTCTTCTTCCTTTAATCTTTGAAATTCTTTTATCAAATAAAATTTAAACTCTGCACTTAACCAAGTTGCAAATTCGAATGCAATATCTTTATGAGCAAAAGTCCCTCCATATCTCCCAGTCTTCGAAATGATTCCAATAGCATTCGTAGCTTCAATCCACCTTTTGGGAGTTAAAGAAAAACTGTTAGAACCTGCCATATTTCTAATTCCATCAAATTCGATGGAATTAAAATCAGGATTATTAAATTTTTCCCACAATCCTATAAATTCAATTGTACTTCGATTTCTCATCCAGTTCTGCAAAATATAATCACTGCGTTCGCTATCACGATGCCTCGCAATATCAGTAAGTGACATAAAATCTTCTTTATTATCTTGGTATAAAACTACATCTATTCCCTGAACATTTATCTTTCTATTTTTTGCCATCTTATAAAATCCTGTAACGCCTTAACCTATTAAAAATTAATCTATCATTTAAACCTTTAAAAATGAAAGAAAAAACAGGCAAATTTAAGCGATATATTAAAACTAAATACTAAAAAAAGAAAAGTATTTTTCGAAGTAAGTTCATTTTACGAAAGTATAATTTTTTTCGTTAATTTGTTTGAGGTTTTGCCACAAGTCAAAGAACTTGAAACTTGAAACCTAAAACTTGAAACAAATCTTAAAATGAAAATCAAAAATATTATATCGGTTCTTGAAGAAATGGCTCCTTTGGCCTATGCCGAAGATTTTGACAATGTTGGACTTTTAGTCGGAGATTCTGAAACCGAATGTACAGGAGTTTTAGTTTGTCATGATGCTTTAGAAAATGTTATTGACGAAGCTGTTTCTAAAAACTCTAATTTAGTCGTTTGCTTTCACCCGATATTGTTTTCTGGAATTAAAAAAATCACAGGTAAAAATTATGTAGAACGCGCCATTTTAAAAGCAATTAAAAATGATATAGCTATTTATGCCGTTCACACAGCTTTAGACAATCATTTGGCAGGAGTTAATAAAATATTTTGTGATGCTTTGGGTTTGACAAATACTAAGATATTAGTTCCTAAAAATAATTTCATCCAAAAATTAGTCACTTTTACAATTCCTGATAATGCAGATAAAGTCCGTAAAGCATTATTTGAAGCTGGTGCAGGAACAATTGGCAATTACGATAATTGTAGTTTTAACTCTGAAGGAATTGGAACATACAAAGGAAATTCTGAAAGCAATCCTGTAATCGGAGAACGCCACAACTTAACCGAAACACAAGAAATAAAAATCGAAGTTACGTTTGAAAAGCACTTGCAATCCCGAATTTTAAAAGCTCTTTTTGCGAATCATATTTACGAAGAAGTAGCTTATGAAATTTATAATCTTGAAAATTCTCATCAAAATATTGGTTTAGGAATGGTTGGCGAATTTGAAACTGAAATGGATGAGAAAGACTTTCTTCAATTTGTAAAAGAAAAAATGATTGCCGGCGGAATTCGCCATTCTGCTTTTTTAGGAAAAAAAATCAAAAAAGTTGCTGTATTAGGAGGTTCAGGTAGTTTTGCAATTAGAAATGCAATAAGTTCTGGAGCAGATGCATTTTTGACTGCCGATTTGAAGTATCATCAGTTTTATGAAGCCGAAAACAAGTTACTTTTGGCAGATATTGGTCATTTTGAGAGCGAACGCTATACAAAAAATTATATTGTTGATTATCTTCGAAAAAAAATTCTTAATTTTGCAATCATTTTATCGGAAGAAAATACAAATCCAGTTAAGTACTTATAGAATATGACGAATACGAAAGAATTAAGTGTTGAGGACAAGTTAAGAGCAATATATGATTTACAGCTTATTGACTCTAGAATTGACGAAATCAGAAACGTTAGAGGAGAACTTCCTTTAGAGGTTGAAGATTTAGAAGATGAAGTTGCAGGTTTAAGCACTCGTTCAGAAAAACTGAAAGGTGAACTTGAAGTGATTGAGGAGCAAATCAAAGCAAAGAAAATTGCTATTGAGGAGCATAAAGAAGTGATCAAGAAGTACACAAAACAACAAGAATCAGTACGTAACAACAGAGAATTTAATTCTTTGACAAAAGAGGTTGAATTTCAAGAATTAGAAATTCAATTGGCTGAAAAGCAAATCAAAGAAATGAAAGCTTCTATCGAGCACAAAAAAGAAGTTATTTCTAATTTAAAAGAAAAACTTGATGCTAAAAGCTCTCATTTAAAACATAAAAAATCTGAATTAGATGCTATCATGGCGGAAACTCAAAAAGAAGAAACTTTCTTAACTGAGAAATCTGCTGAATTTGCTGCACAAATCGAAGACAGATTATTGGCTGCTTACAACAGAATCAGAAGCAGTGTTCGTAACGGATTAGCTGTAGTTTCTATCGAAAGAGGAGCTTCTGCTGGATCTTTCTTTACAATTCCACCACAAACTCAGGTTGAAATTGCTTCAAGAAAGAAAATCATCACTGATGAGCACTCTGGAAGAATCTTAGTTGATACACAATTAGCTGAAGAAGAAAAAGAAAAAATGGAACAATTGTTCACAAAATTCTAAATATCAAGTCCCGATTTAATCGGGACTTTTTTTTATACTTATTTTTTTGCCACAGATTAAAATATTCTTATGCCGAATAAAATCTTTTAATCCTTTTATCCCGATGGCTATCGGGAGTGGCAAAACATTTTTTACCTTTAGAAAAAATTTAAGTTTTGGGAATTAAAAAAGGCATTCGTTTTATTACATTAAAATCTGTTGGATCTTATATTAACATTTTAAGTTATATTCGTCCGCAAAAGGCTGTTGAACTTTCTTATGCGCTTTTCAGCCAGCCCAGAATTGGCAGATTGCAAAAAGAAAAACTTCCTAAAGTTTTAAAAAATACAGAAACAGAAATTTTTAATCATAACGAACATCATTTTCAAACTTATATTTGGAAAGGAAACAAAACCAAAATTCTATTAGTGCATGGTTGGGAAAGCAATGCTTCTCGCTGGAAAAAAACTTTACCACATCTTCAGAAATCAGGAAGCACAATTATAGCAATTGATGCACCTGCTCACGGACAAAGTAGCGGAAAAGAATTTAATGTTCCTCTTTATGCCGAATTTATCAATAAAGCAGTAGAAAAATATCAGCCCGAAATTATTATTGGACATTCTATTGGTGGCGCAGCTTGTGTTTATCATCAATATTTATTCCCGAATACGAGTATTAATAAAATGGTGATTTTAGGAGCTCCATCAGAGTTAAAAACTTTGATCGATAATTACATTTCTATGCTGAGCCTGAATACCAAAATGTTTTCTCTTTTAGAAAACAAATTCTTAGATCGGTTCAATTTTAAATTGGAAGATTTTTCAGGACAAAAATTCGCATCTGAATTTACTATTCCTGGATTAATTGCCCACGATACTTCGGATAAGATTGTAGCATTCGCCGAAGGGCAAAAAATAGCCAGCAATTGGAAAAACAGTCAGTTTATTGAAACTTCAGGTTTAGGTCACGGAATGCATGACGACGAGTTGTATGACAAAGTGATTGAGTTTCTTTTTTCTGAAGCTTCTGAGTCGCTAGGTCGCTAAGAAACTACGTTTTTTTTGGCAATCTAATTAGTCTAAGTTCTCTAAACAACAATCCTAAAATACTTCAAAAACTCTTTTTCGCCTTTACCTGTAATCTGTATTGCACGCGAATTTTTGGTTCTTCGCAACCAATCGTCAGCAATCATTTTATCTAGTAATGAAGCGCCTATTGATCCTGCAATATGATTTTTCCTTTCGCTCCAGTCTAAACATGGCTTCAAAAATATGCGCCTCTGTTTTTTGAGGTCTTCGAGATTAATTCCAAAATCAGAAAACCATTTTTCTCCTTTTTCGCTTATTTCAAATTTCATGTCCAAATCCAAAATTACTTCTTGCTCAAGCAGACTTTCTGTAACAGCCACACCAATTTTTCCTGCCAAATGATCGTAACAAGTTCTACAATGTTTTATTGGAGAATTCTGATCTGTCATCTTTTTTTCAGAGACTGAAGGCGGAATCAAACTTGCCATTGCTTCAATTGCGTAAGCTGTTTCTTTGTTTGAAAATCTGTAATATTTATGTCGTCCTTGTTTTTCAACAAATAATAAGCCAGCATCAAGTAGTTTAGCCAAATGCATACTCATATTTTGAGGTGAAGTATTTGCTGTTATTGCCAATTCTGTTGCTGTAAAAGCTTTTCCGTCAAGCAATGTCCACATTACGATTGCTCGTGTTGGATCCCCTATTAATGACGCTATTTTTACAAATTGATTTTCCATTTTTAAACAACTATAGTTAAAGACAAACTGAAGTATTGAAGAATAAAGGTAAATAACTTTGCTAAAAAATATATACCATGTCAACTTTATTTCTACAATCGGAAATTAAAAATCCTTATCTGCTCTATCAAAAAATGATGAATGAAAATCCCATTTATTGGAACGAATCAAATAAAATCTGGATCGTTTATTCTTATGAATATTGCACCGAAATATTAAATCATAAAAAGGCACACATTCCGACAGTTTCAGAAAACAATTTCAATGAATATGCTTTAAAAATCAGTCGTAATTTAGCAAGACTCTCAAACGTAATTCAGCATGAAATTGCCAGAGAAATTGCAACTGTTCTTTTCTCACACATGAAATCTATCGAAATTGATGCAATACTTTCTGAATTACTTCAAAACAATAAAAACAAAATAAACTGGGTGGAATTAATATCTAAAAAATTGCCTGTTCTGACCGTTTTAAAAAGTTTCGATTTTAATGTTCAAGATTCTCTTTTTATTGCAAACAACATCGAACAGCTTATCAAAATAATGCACCCCAATAAGAAGCCTGACGATATTGAGTTTATAAATACTGTTTCAGAAGAAATTTATTTAATCGTAGAAAAACATATTGGCACGCTTTCTTTTTACGAAAATTTAATTATTGCTATTTCATCGAAGCATAACATCTCTCTACAAGAAACAAAATCGATATTTATAAGCAATTTAATTGGGCTTTTCATTCAAAGTTATGATGCTGGAAAAGGCTTGTTGAGCAACACATTATTGCAATGTTTTTCAAAAGAAAACGACAGCAATACAACAGATAAAATTCAGATTCAAAAACTGGTTGTAGAAACCCTTAGATTTGATCCGCCAATTCATAACACGCGTCGAATAGCTTCAGAAGATATTCAACTTAATGGAATTACTATTAGAAAAAATGAAGCTATACTTGTCGTTTTGGCAGCAGCAAATCGTGACGATAAACATTTTGAAAACGCCATGATTTTTGATGTTGAAAGAAAGAATAATTCTGAGCACTTAACTTTCGGGACGGGCGGGCATATGTGCTTGGCGAAGCATTTTTCTGTCCATCTTGCAACAGAAGCATTATATTATTTATTCAATAAATTTAAAAATATATCTATTTTAGAGAACGAAATAGAATATGAATCTCTTATAAATGCCAGGTTGCCAAAAGCAATTTGGATTTCAATTTCTAATTAAAAAAACAAAAAAAATGATAGCCGTAATTTTTGAAGTGATTCCGAACGAAGGAAAAAAAGAAGAATATTTAGACATTGCCGCAAGTCTGAAACCCGAATTAAGCCATATTGATGGTTTTATTTCTATTGAACGTTTTCAGAGTTTGAGCGATTCTGATAAAATTTTGTCTTTGTCTTTTTGGAGAGATGAAAAAAGCATTCAGCAATGGAGAAATCTAGAAATGCATCGTCATGCGCAGGAAAAAGGAAGAAATGGTATTTTTAAAGATTACCATTTACGAATTGCAACCGTAGTTCGCGATTATGGAATGTTTGAAAGAAATGAAACACCCGAAGATAGTAAGGAGTTTCATCACTCTTAAAAAAAGGTGCAGAAGTTCAAAGGAACAAAGGTTTTTTCTAAAATAAAATCTAAAATCTGAAATCTCAAGTCTAAAATTTAAATTTTGCCTACTTTTGCAGTATGGAAGAAAATTTGAAACGTCTCAATAAATTTATCGGAGAAACCGGTTATTGTTCTCGTCGTGAAGCTGATAAATTAATTGAAGAAGGACGCGTAACTATAAATGGTGCGGTGGCAGAAATGGGAACTAAAGTTTCGCCAGATGACGAAATACGTATTAATGGTAAATTAATTGTAGAGAAAAACGAAAAAATGGTTTATCTGGCTTTCAATAAACCTGTTGGAATTGAATGTACGACCAACTTAGAAGTTAAAAACAACATCGTAGATTATATTAATTATCCAAAACGTATTTTCCCAATTGGGCGATTGGATAAAGCCAGTGAAGGATTGATTTTTATGACCAACGACGGTGATATTGTAAATAAGATTCTTCGTGCCAGAAACAACCACGAAAAAGAATATACCGTTACGGTAAACAAACCAATTACAGATCGTTTTATTCAGAGAATGGGAAATGGAGTTCCGATTTTGGATACGGTTACTAAAAAGTGTAAAGTTGAGCAAATCAGCAAATTTACTTTCAAGATCATTTTAACGCAAGGTTTAAATCGCCAAATTAGAAGAATGTCTGAATATTTGGGTTATGAGGTAACAGCGCTTAAACGTATCCGCATCATCAATATTTCTTTGGATGTTCCTGTTGGAAGATATAGAGATTTGACAGATGCTGAAATAAAAGAATTAAATCAGTTAATTGAGCCTTCTAGTAAAACGGAAGAAGCGAGTTTTCCTAAAGTTGAAAGTCCGACTTCAAGCGCCGCAACTCCAACAAGAAGAAAAACATTTATTTCAAAACACGATCCTAGATTTAAAAAAAGAGGAGATAGTAAATAAAAAAATCCCATTCGTTTGAATGGGATTTTTTTATTTATTTCTTTTTATCTAAAAAATCATAGTATAATGCTTTAGATAAAAAACTAGCCTCTTGATAATTTAAAATCATTTCTTCTCTGACTGATTCTGCATATTTTCCGTCTAAATTATTCTTTTGAAAGTATTCTCTTCGAACCTCATCATTAAAATTTAAACCGCTTAAAAAAATAGGCGAAACTCCCTTATTTACTGAGATATTATAATTGGTAATTATGTTTCCCCAATTTACATAACTGCATAAAAGTACAGTCCCATAAAAACACCAAACCATCTGATTTACTAAATAAACATTTGTTTTTTGTTTTGTAATTTTCAAAAAAGTGTAAACCAAACCAATGATTGCCAAAATAAGAAAAGCGTAAACTCCCAAACGTTTATAGGTTAAACCAAAAAATGAAACATACTCTGAATTTTTAATGATGGTACTTACAATCAAAATTCCATTTAGAAAAATCCATATTTTGGCAAGTGTTTTAAGAAGTGTTGCTTTTTCATCAAAATTGAATCCGCCTTTGAAATAAAACATAATTACACCAACTGCCATGAGAATCGAAAAGATAACAGAATTTACTCTTTCATGTGTATCAGAACTAAGTTTAGAAGCCTGTGCTGTCACTACTTCAAAAAACTGCTCGTAATTATACGTTCCGATAAAAACCAAAAGCATAATATTTAATAGAAACAGGGTAATTACACCACTTTTTCTTTCGAAGTCCAAATCTAAAAAAGAAAAAGTACTTTGATTTTTCACTTCAGAAATATTGCTAAAATCATTGTTTAATTTCGGATTGTATTCATAACAGGTATCTGGAACCCAATAATTCCAAAAACTGAATGAAATGTAAAATCCTAAAATACTGATTCC
>NZ_DHEI01000028.1:87495-88958 GCF_002399805.1 Flavobacterium sp. UBA4854 | reverse complement strand
GCCACTAGTTTTTTAGCAAAATCATTATGGATTTTTCGCTCTGGAAGCCATTGATGAAACATAAATATTCTACCTATAGAAGCAAATCCGTTTAAGAATATTAGTGGAAAAACCTGAATTATCTTGAGCTCTCCATTTTGAGTTTTGAATTGCAAAAATACAATTGATAAGGCTAAAGCAAAGAATGATGCTGCATCTCCGTACCACGCAAAAGCAAAACAAGATAAAATAGAGGTCATTACAAGAACCAAATGTGATCTGTCGACCATCTTTTCCTGATAGAAATAACTAATCAAGAGCGTAAGAACTACACCGAAAATAGAAATATTGATTCCAACAGATTCGTTGTAAAAAAGCAGTAAAAAAACCGCTGTGCAAGCTAAAATAAATTGATGTTTTTTCATTGTTTTAAATTTAAAAGTACTTTGCAATTCAAAGTTTATGGATAAAAAAATAGCGTTATTAAGATTTCATTAATTTTTCAAGGTACGATAAGTGTTCTTTAAAAGCTGTACGCCCCAAATCGGTCACCTGATAAGAGGTTTTTGGCTTTTTACCCACGAATTCTTTCTTCACTTCGATATAACCCGCTTTTTCAAGCGCAGAGGAATGACTTGCTAAATTACCATCAGTGATATTTAAAAGCGCTTTCATCTCGGTAAAATCTACCCAGTCGTTAACCATCAGAACGGACATAATACCCAGTCTGACACGGCTTTCAAAATCTTTATTTAGTTTATCAATAATTCCCATTGGATTATTTGTATTTTTTGAACATCACTAATCCGTACACAATATGCAGGATTCCGAATCCTAAAACCCAGAAAATCAATCCATATCCTATATTAAAAAGTGCAATACATCCCAAAATCAGTTCAGAAAAACCTAGATATTTTATATCTGAAAATGTATATTTTTCTGCATTTATAAGTGCTAGTCCATAAAAAATTAATGTTGCTGGCGCTACTAAACCAAAGTGTCCATGATACATTAAAGCTAGACAAAATATTCCACCGGTTACAAGCGGAACAGCCAAATTAAACAATAATTTTTTTGTTACTGAAGTCCAGATTGGCAAATTATATTTTCGGCTTTTTCTTATGGTAAAAAAGATTCCGAATAAAAATGCAAATACTAAAATTGTGATTCCAATCCAGAATAATTCTGAAACCAGATTGGCAGAATACAATCTATGCTCATCGCTTAGATAATCCATTCCGTTTGCTTTGAAAAGCTCGTAAACATAGATTCCGCCAATTAAAGCCGAAAGACCCGCGAAAACTCCTGAAAGTCCGCTTAACGATAAAACTCTTGAAGAGCGCTCCATCATGGAACGAATATGTGCTAAATCTTCTTGGTGCTTTTGATTCATAATTAAAGTACTTTGCGTTACAAAGTTATTATTTATTTTTAATTGGCAAATAAAAAAGTGATTTTTTATTTCAACAAGACCTGACAGGTTT
>NZ_DHEI01000028.1:77724-87342 GCF_002399805.1 Flavobacterium sp. UBA4854 | reverse complement strand
GCTACCGAAGTAGCGCGGATAGCCCGACCGTATTTTGCGAATGGCGCGCATATGCGTAAAGATTGGTGCGCCATTTACAAAATACGGTCACGCCCAAATGATAAAAACAAAAAAGCCTATTCTTTTAATGAACAGGCTTTTTATTTTTATTTTGACACAATATTATTTATTTCTTGCGTTTCTCATTTTTCTTGCCAGAAGTGTATTTTTAAGCAACATTGCAATTGTCATTGGTCCTACTCCACCTGGAACTGGCGTAATAAATGATGCTTTTTTGCTTACACCATCAAAATCAACGTCACCTTTAATAACATATCCTTTTGCATTTGATGCATCTTCTACGCGTGTAATTCCAACGTCGATAACTGTTACTCCTTCTTTTACCATATCTGCTTTTAAGAATTCTGGAACTCCTAAAGCTGTAATAATAATATCGGCATTTTTAGTGAATTCTGCTAAATCTTTAGTTCGGCTGTGAGTAAGTGTAACGGTTGAGTCTCCAGGATTTCCTTTTCGGCTCATTAAAATACTCATCGGACGTCCTACGATATGGCTTCTTCCTATTACAACTGTATGTTTTCCTGCGGTTTCTACTTTGTAACGTTCTAACAATTCCATAATTCCGAATGGTGTTGCTGGAATAAAACTTTCCATTTCAAGAGCCATTCTACCAAAGTTAGTGGGATGAAATCCATCTACATCTTTGTCAGGATCGATTGCTAATAAAATTTTTTGCTCGTCGATGTGTTTTGGCAAAGGCAATTGAACGATGTATCCATCTAGATTATCATCTTCGTTCAATTCTTTAATTTTTGCTAAAAGCTCGTCTTCTGTAATCGTTTCTGGTAAAGCAACTAAAGTTGAATCGAAACCAATTTCTTGACATGATTTTACTTTACTTCCTACGTAAGTTAAACTTGCTCCGTTATTTCCAACCAAAACAGCTGCTAAATGAGGCACTTTTCCTCCGGCTGCTTTTATAGATTGAACTTCGACTGCAATTTCGTTTTTAATGTCATTAGATGTTTTTTTACCGTCTAGTAGCTGCATTGTGTGTTGTTTCAGGTTTTAATTTTTGTTTCAAGCTCCAGGTTTCATGTTAAAACGAAACTCTTAATATATTAAGTGAAAAAGTTTCAAGTTTTGGTTTCTAAATTGAAACCTTAAACTTGAAACTCTTTTTATTATTTTGGCATTCCGCCTGGCATACCACCCGGCATTCCTTTCATACCACCCATCATTTTCATCAGATTCTTTCCGCCTGGGCCTTGCATCATCTTCATCATCTTGCTCATTTGGTCAAACTGCTTCATCAGCTGATTTACTTGCTCGATTTTTGTTCCCGAACCTTTTGCAATTCTAGCTTTTCTTTTTACATCGATAATGGCTGGTTTGCTTCTTTCTCCTGGAGTCATCGAATAAATGATCGCTTCGATATGTTTGAAAGCGTCGTCCTCGATTTCAACATCTTTCATTGCTTTTGAAGCACCTGGTATCATTCCGACTAAGTCTTTCATGTTACCCATTTTCTTTACTTGCTGAATCTGCGTTAAGAAGTCGTCAAAACCGAATTCGTTTTTAGCGATTTTCTTTTGAAGTTTTCTTGCTTCTTCTTCATCAAATTGTTCCTGAGCTCTTTCAACAAGAGACACAACGTCTCCCATCCCTAAGATACGCTCTGCCATACGTTCTGGATAGAAAACATCAATTGCTTCCATTTTTTCTCCAGTACCAACAAATTTGATCGGTTTGTTTACAATCGATTTGATTGAAAGTGCAGCTCCACCACGAGTATCACCATCTAATTTCGTTAAGATAACTCCATCAAAGTTTAAGATATCGTTGAAAGCTTTTGCTGTATTTACAGCATCTTGTCCTGTCATAGAGTCTACAACGAACAATGTTTCTTGTGGCTGAATTGCTTTGTGTACACGTGCAATTTCGTCCATCATTTCCTGATCTACTGCCAAACGTCCTGCTGTATCGACGATAACAACATTGAATCCGTTTGATTTGGCATGTTTAATTGCGTTTTGAGCAATCTCTACAGGATTTTTATTTTCTGGTTCTGAGTAAACCTCAACACCTATTTGGTCTCCCACAACATGAAGCTGATTAATCGCCGCCGGACGGTAGATATCACACGCTACAAGAAGTGGTTTTTTATTTTTCTTTGTTTTTAAGTAGTTTGCTAATTTTCCAGAGAAAGTAGTTTTACCAGAACCTTGCAAACCTGACATCAAAATCACTGTTGGATTCCCTGAAAGGTTAACGCCAGCAACATCTCCACCCATTAATTCGGTAAGTTCGTCTTTTACTAACTTAACCAACAATTGTCCTGGCTGTAATGTTGTTAATACATCCTGACCAATTGCTTTATCTTTTACTCTTGCCGTAAAATCTTTAGCAATTTTAAAGTTAACATCGGCATCAAGTAACGCACGACGAACTTCTTTTAAAGTATCTGCAACGTTTACTTCTGTAATTTTACCGTGTCCTTTTAATATATGGAACGCTTTATCTAACTTATCACTTAAATTATCAAACATATCATTTTCTTTATTTGAAGTGCAAAGATAATCTAATTAGATATTTCAGGCAATTTTTATTTGTACGCAATTTTTTGCCACGAAGGCACAAAGGCGCAAAGTTTTTTTGCCACGAATTACGCTAATTTCTCGAATTATTTAAACTAATATTTTTCTCTCGCAGATCGAACAGATTATTTTTTGATTGAGAATAAAAATCTCCTATATCTGCGAGAGAAAAAAATCATTTTAATCCTTCTAATCTGTGGCAAAAGAAAAAAGACACAAAGAATAAAATCTTTGTGCCTTTGTTACTATGAACCTTTGAACCTCCAGAATTAAAACTGGAAGTATATAAATGGTTGCGAACCTGCTACCGCTGTTGCGTAAACGATCCAATAAACAAATCCTAAGATTATTGCTTTAATAAGTAAAGGCGTTTTGTCGAAAACAGATTTCATTCCGTTTGTGAATGATTCTGGTAAGAAATGCCAAACGTAACCGAACAACATTAATCCGAAAACATTTTTGTAACCTAATACAATTGTTTTCCAAAGTTCTGGTTCGAATGTTAATTGGCCAATATTATTAATTACTTGCAAAGCAGTTTCGAAATCTCTTGCACGGAAGAAAATCCAACAGAAAACCACAAAGTGAAATGTGATCACGATTGAGAAAAATCTCCATAAGAAATTCGGACTTTTATCTTTCTTCGAAGGAAAGAATTCCATAAATATTTTATGAACAGCCAAAGCTAATCCGTGAAGCGCTCCCCAAACAATAAACTGTGCTCCTGCTCCGTGCCACAAACCGCCTAAAAGCATTGTAGTAAACAGATTGAAATTGGTTACCAATGTCTGTTTTATTTTACTTGAAAGCAGAAATGACAAAGCAAAAATCAAAATACTGATTCCTGCAATTATTAGTGGAATTACACTTTCGTTGTAACAAGACATTCCCCAAAGCAATAATCCGAAGAAGAATAAACTCGGAAATAAATATCCTGCGAAAGAACCTTCTCTGTTTCCTCCAATTGAAATATATAAAAAGTCTTTTAACCAAGTTGAAAGCGAAATATGCCATCTTCTCCAAAAATCGGTAATAGAAGTCGATTTGTATGGTGTTCTAAAGTTAACCGGCAATTTAAATCCAAGCAATAATGCAATACCAATTGCCATATCTGAATATCCAGAAAAATCACAGTAAATCTGGATTGCATATCCGTACGAAGCCATTAGGTTTTCAAACGAAGTATAACTCATCGGCGTATCAAAAACACGGTCTACGAAGTTTACCGATATATAATTTGAGATTACTGTCTTCTTAATTAAACCTCCGATAATTAAAAACAAAGCATTATTTACATCTTGCTTCGTCAAGTTTAATTTTTGATAAATCTGAGGCAAGAAATCTTTTGCACGCACAATTGGTCCAGCAACTAACTGCGGGAAAAAAGAAACGAAAAATAAATATTCGATATAATTTTTTGTCGGTTTAATTTCTTCTCTGTAAATCTCAATAATATAACTCATCGATTGGAAAGTATAGAACGAAATTCCAACCGGAAGAAAAACATTATGAAGTGCAAAGTTACCATGAAACATATCATTGTAAGTCACAATCAAGAAGTTCATGTATTTAAAATAGCCTAAAAGTGCTAAGTTCAAAATAACACTTATAACCAAATATAACTTCTTAACGCCATCTCTGCTTTCTCTATAAATAATCTGGCTTAAACCATAATCTACAACAGATGAAAGCAATAACAGTAGAAAGTAAATTCCACTTGATTTATAGTAAAAGAAAAGTGAGAAGAGAATAACATACGTTAATCTCAAATAAAATGTTTTGCGTAAAAAACCATACACAAAATAGAAAACCAGAAATAAACCTAAGAATAAACCAGTATTGAATAAAAGTTTTTCGTCTGGATCGTAAACGAACCAACTCTTAACTTGTTCTATCGTAATTGCACCAAAGTTTTGAATAAACCAATTATTAATGCTATCTATTGTTGTCAATTTAATTCTTTAATTTAAAATTATCGTATGATTTTAAAAATGCCTGAGTAAACAAATCACCTTGTTTCTCGTATCCTTTTTTTGAGTAATGAACCCAATCTGGACCAATTAATCCTTGTATTTTTAATTGTCTTATTCCGCTCATTCCGCCAAACTCATCGTACAGATCCCAAACGGCAAAACCTTCTTTCTGAGCTATATCAATAATTTGTCTCGCATAATCATCAATATAAGTATTTGGTTTTCTTCTTAGCAAAGATGGCGGCGGTGTCATTACAATTATTGGCGCATCTATTTTTTGTGCTCTTATATTGCTGATAAATTCTTTTAGCTCACGAATATATTTTTCTACATCTAAATGATCGTAACTTTCATTTGTTCCTAACGAAAAAACCAGTAAATCTGCTTGCAATGATTTTAATTGCTCAAAGAATAACGGATATTTATTGTAATCTGAATATTTAGCGCCATTTACTCCAATACTACTATAGATTAATCCTGGAGTATCTTTTTCTAAAACAATTCCGTTTAATTCATAATCTTTTGCTTCTTTGTTCGGAATTAAGAAAATTCGACTCAAAGCATTTTCTGAATTATAATAATGCGAATACGAATCTGTTTTTATTGCTAAAGGAACAAATTCTGACATTGAGATTGTCTTTGGTTTCGTTTCCTTTGTGGGAATTTTCAGAATTCTTCCTGCTCGAATATTATTAGACTTTAAATGATTCTCTCTTTTAATTTCTATAATCGAAACATTATACTTATCTGCAATTGAACCAAGTACTTCGCCTTTTTTAATTTTGTGTGTAATTATTTTGGGCTCTGTGGTCTGAATAGAATTGATCTTAGATGAAATCGCCAAATCGAACATATCTTGATTCTGAGGCGTAATAATTTTTATCGTATTGAATTTGTAAGCTAGATCTTTTACATTCATTTCTATTACGAATCCACCAGAATCTCTCCAAAGTCCTATTCCGCTTAACCCAATCGGACAATTCTTAACAGGATGAATATTTCTATAACTTTCCCAAGTTCTGTTTGATCTAAAACGTTCGTTATAAGAACCATTTGTTTTAGCCAATTGATATGGAAACACTAAACCTCGCCCTCCATTACCAAACTTCTGTTGCAGTTTTTTTCTAATTTCATTGGTCATCAAATCACCTTGAATATGCGAATCGCCAATATGTACAATATTGATTTTTTGATTCTTCTTATCTTCGTTTTTTTCCAGTTTCTGAAAAAAATCATTTAATGCTTTTGCATTGTAAATTTGACCCTCAGAAGGAGCACCAATTGCTGCTGTATCTGCTTTTTGAATCATACTTTTTGGTGTTGGATGTACGGGTGTTTTTGAAGTTTTTTCATTTGTTGCAAAAAAAAGACAACAAAAAGAAAGAATAAGTTTGTTTATCATACACTGTCTTTTGTTACTGAAACGGAATCTGGTCTGGCTTTTCTTACTGGTTTTGGCTTAGTTCCCTCAGCATCTCTTTTTTCTCTGAGCACTTTATATTCTTCGTATCCTTTATTTAATTGCCCGTATAGCAAATTTCCAATTGCTTTTGCTCCACGTTGGTTAAAATGGGTATAATCTTTATTTGCTTTTGCCGGAGTCTCATCAACCCATTTAATCATAGAACCGTCTCCTCCCATTAGAGTATATAAATTCACAAAACCTGCCTGTGCTTCAAGCGCGTAATGTTTTTGCGCTTTCATTAACGGAACTACAGCAGAATCGGTTTTCATTTCTAAATCATATTTAGTTGATTTATCTGCAGTAGAAACAATTAAAATTGAAACACCTGGAAAAGATTCTTTAATTTTATTTACGGTTTTTGTCATTCCTTTTTCATACCAAGAATAATTTTTAGTTCCGTAATTTAAAACGTTGGTTCCGTAGTGCAAAATAATCAAATCGTATTTCAAACTATTATTAAATGCTCTCATTACGTCTGCATTAAACATCGAAATCGGTAGTCCAGAATTTCCTCTCTGCGAGAAATTATCTACGTGAACTCCTGCGCCGTTATCAAAATTAAATCCGTAAATTGGAATAGAATCTGCTTGAACGAAATTTGCTTTAAACGATTTTAAACTTCCTGATGAAACTTTAAGCGTATTAACCAAACCATTTGGAGAAAGGCTTTTCTTGATTGTATCTTTTCCGATAATGAAATTAACTTTTCCAGTTTTAGACGAACGGCCGTAAAATAAGGTTGCATTATCTAAAGAAGTAGAATATTTATTCAATCCAGCTTCATACTGAACCCAAGTTGAATTGGATTTATCATTTGCGAAGAATACATGTCCGTTAACTCCAAAAGGACACGTCGGTCTTTTCACATTTAAGTAAGATTGCGTTTTCCAGTTTTTAGAATACGTTGATTTTACAGAACCTCTAGACGCAGCAGATTCTGAAGTAATAGAAACAAAACCAACACCATTACCGCCAAAACGTTCCTGATAATTGGTACGAACGTCCTGAACGATTAAATCTCCATCGGTCATAGAATCTCCATAATAAGCGATTCTCACTTTGTTCTGCGGATTTTTTTCTAACTGATACAATTTCTCATAAAAAGAAATTAGATATTGATAACCTTTGTAGTTTTCAAATGTTTCTGCAGGAAATTCGATTCCTTCTGTTTGATCAAAAACAATTTTCTGTCCGTTTAATGCTTCCTCACTTTTCGCAATACTGTCTTTGTCTAACGATAAGGAATCTTCGGCAACAGATTCTAAAAGCAAACTGTCGATTAATATATTTTTAGAATCTAACTTACTCTCAGAAAATATTTTGTCTGGAAGGATTTGTTTAAACCCAATAAAAGCAACTAGCGCTAAAGCTACGATTGCAAAAGACTGAAAAAAATAAGATTTTGTATTCACCTAATAATTATAAAATATGAAGAACTGCTTTCAAAAATTAAACCAATTAAATAATTGTTAACTTATTGCAGAAAAAATTTGTGCAAAGATAGAATAACATTTTGTTTCTATTTAATTTTAACAAGAAAGTAGAACAAAAAAAAGAGGTTAGAATTTCTAACCTCTTGAATCAAAAAAAAAATAAAAAAAACAAAGCTAATGATTAACTAGATTTTTGATGTTTTTATTTAAAAATACCAGTATAAAATAAAAATATTCGAGATTAACTCTTTATTTAAAATGTAGTAGTGCTATTAGCTTGGTATGCAAAATTAAAAGTATAATATCTTGCTACAGCAGTATTTGGGTCTGGTGTTGCAGGTGCATCTTTGTAATAGCTTAAGAATTCTACTTTTGCATATTTTCCATCATGAGTTTTGATAACAAATACTCTTCCTGCTTTTGCAGAAATAATATGAGTTGCTCCATTATAATCGTACCAAGCATTATCTCCTGAAGAAGGGAATGCAGAAGCACCGCTAGCATCCTGAGCAAAAGTCGATGCTGCTGGAAAAGCTGTTACGTTTGCAAAAATACCTGAAACAACACTTACTGCTCCTTGTCCTTTTCTTTCTGGCTCTCCTGTATCAGTAGCGCTAATTTTTGCTCCTCCATTAACAATAACTGATGTACCGCGGAAAGCGATATCCCAACTATCGTCAGTTACAATTTTATTTTGAGAAAAACTGAATTTTGTAAATTCACCACCAACTGGTTGTCCTTGTCCTCCTGTTTGCGGAGCATAAACATTAGAAACTTTTGTTGTTACCACTGGTGTTACTTCATTTTTGTTGTCATCGCTACTGCAAGATGCTGTAGAAATAAATAATACTAAAAGCGAAAGTTTTAAAATTTTTGTTTTCATTTTGTGAAAGGTGTTAAATAAATGTTGATTAAAAATTATATTGAATTCGTGCAAAAAGCTGTCTACCTGCTAGATTGCTAATTTGAGATGGATCTGTAAAATCAAATAAATTATTTGCTCCTGCCTGAAGCATAAATTTATCTCCGATATATTTTGATATAGATAAGTTTGTTAAGAAGTAGCCATCGACAAATGTGTCATATTTGTCTAGAATCTGGTTACCATTGGTATCGAACATTCCGTATTTGCTTCTATAGAAAACACGCAAATTGATATCTGTTTTTATTTTAGGTATAGTGTAGGCTAACTTAACATTGGCCGTATGTTTTGATCTGTTAAACAATCCAAAATAATCAGATTTTTTAATTTGAATGGTTTGTAAATCTGAGTTACGTACGTATTGATAATTTTCGAAATTATCTAGAACAGATTTGTCTTTTGCTGTTAAAAACTGATATCCAAATGATACCGATAATTCTTTTGTGAAATCGTAAGTTGAATTAAATTCTAAACCGTAAGTAAAAATTTTACTAATGTTAAAATAACTGAAGACATTCTGTCCATTCGTTTTTTGAGCTACAACACGGGTATCAATTAAATTTTCTATTGAATTATAAAAAGCATTTACGTCTAATCTTAATTTATTTTTCTTGTAAAAAGTTCCGAGATTCACATTTATTGAGCTTTCTGGCTTTAATGGTTCACTAAAATTTACTCCATCTACTCTAGATAAAAGCTGTCCCTGTTCGTCTAATTGATTTAAACGATCTTCGGCAACATTGTATCCCAAAACGGTATACCCAACCGATGGATTTGTAAAGTCAAAATACAACTGACGGAAATCTGGCGCTTTATATCCATAACCTACCGAAGACTTTAAAGAGAAATTTTCGCTAACCTTAAAATTGACCGCTAATTTTGGACTAAATTGCGAAGCATACACACTATGATTATCGTATCTAAATCCAGCAAGAATATTCCATTTTTCCGTTGGGTTGTAATCATATTGCAGATAAACATATTGTGAATTAAAGTTTACTTGTTTCTCAAAATAAGTTCTGTCTAAAGTCTCATAACTTACCCCAACCCCACCTGTTAGTTTATCATTTTTTAATGAAAGTGTCGTTCTAACCTCTGGTCGAATTAACCATTGGTTATAATAAGCACTTTCAAAAAGAACATTATTCTCATCTTTTAAAAAGGAATCATTTTTATAATTTGTAGCATAAAATTCATATTCAGAATATACTTTCGAACTCCATTTATG
>NZ_DHEI01000028.1:63739-77469 GCF_002399805.1 Flavobacterium sp. UBA4854 | reverse complement strand
ATCTTAGGCTGAATAGTAAAATTATAAAATGGCTCTACATTTTTTAAAGGTGTACTTTTATCTAAATCATAACCATCTGTCGAATAAAAATTAGCAAAAAGATTAGCCGAGAACTTCTTCTTTTTCCACAACAAATTGGTATTAGCATCGCTAGTATTAAAAGTCGCATATCGATAAGAAAGACTTCCCGTAAACGTATCTTTTTTAGGTCTTTTTGTAATTACATTTATTACTCCACCCATTGCTTCAGAACCATACAATGCTGAAGAAGCTCCTTTAACAATTTCAATTCTTTCTATATTTCCAACAGAAACTCTTGATAGGTCCAAAACACCAGCACTTCTCCCTACTAACGGTACTCCATCAATTAAAATCATTGTATATGCGGCATCTAATCCTTGCATTTGGATTCCTTCAAAACCACTTTCATCAGGAATCAAAATAATCCCCGTTTGTTCACTTAAAATTTCATTCAATCTTGTAACACCAGACTTAATAATTGCTTCAGATGTAATAATTGTCATTGGTAAAGGCAATGATGAAAGCACTCTTTCTGTTCTTGTTGCAGTAGTAACTTTAACTTCCGATAATTCATTTGTTTCTACACTATCTTTTTTAACTTCTTGACAAACAGAAATTTGACAAAAAAGCACAACTGCAAAAAGAGTAATTTTAATTTTCATTATTTTTATTGAGTCTTAATAATCGGTGCAAATATATGATTATTTTTAATTGTTCTAAATTAAATTTATATATTTGCGAAAAATTTAAAAACAAAACAATAAGTTATGATTTCAAAAAACCTTTTTTTGTCAGCCGCTATGGCTTTAACATGCAGTCTTGGTTTTAGTCAGGATAAAAAACAACAAGACATAAAATCTATTAAATCTATGTGTGGTTGTTATGAGGTAAAGTTCAATTTTACTGAAACTTTCTCATACCCAAAAGATTCTCTTACTTATAAACCATCTGAAACGAAACATGAATCTGCTTTAGAATGGGTAGAGTTATTAGAAGATACTCCAAACAAAATCGTAATGCAGCATTTATTGATCGTGAGTGACGATATGATCATCAAACACTGGAGACAAGATTGGCTTTACGAAAACACAGACTTATATACATTTGATAAAGGAAATTCTTGGAAATATAAAAAATTAGACAAAAAAGCGGTTAAAGGCCAATGGACTCAAAAAGTATATCAAGTAGATGATAGTCCTAGATATGAAGGATCTTCAACATGGGTTCACGTTGACGGACAAGATTATTGGGCAAACGTTGCTGATGCACCGCTTCCAAGAAGAGAGCAAACAAAACGTAATGATTACAATGTTTTAAAGAGAAGAAATATTCATGAAATCACAGCTACAGGATGGAATCATGAGCAAGACAACGACAAATTAGTTCGTGACGATGCAGGAAAAGATGTTTTATTGGCGCAAGAAAAAGGATTTGATGTGTATACTAAAGTTCCAGATGTAAAATGTATCGCAGCTCAAAAATGGTGGGTAGCAAATAACGCTCTTTGGAAAAACGTTCGTGATAAATGGCAAACTCTTTTTGACAGACATAAAGATCTTAACTTAGAAGCTAAAGTAGACAGAAAAGCACTTTACTCTTTATTATTTGATTTAAAACCAGATACTGCAAAAGCAGAATCAGATGCTATTATTGACAAATTTGTTAAGTAATTAGAATTAGTTGTTAAAATAAGAAATCCGGAAGTTTTTTAAACTTCCGGATTTTTTTATTTGTTTTATTTAATTACTGAGCGCACTCTGAATAGGTAACAGCGTGTCTTGATAAATCTGTCCATTTTGGATCTGCTGAAGATGCAGTGATTAATTTGTCGCATCCGCTCCACAATGTTGCAAACTCTTTTTTGTATTCTTTTTTCTTTAATAAAAATGCAGGTGCATCTTTTTTAGCAACATAGTAAGATTTAGCATCTCCACCTACAAATTTAACACCTCCAACTCCTAAAGAAGTAGTTTCTTTTGCATGTGGATCACAATATATTTTAAATTCTTTACTGAATGCAGGGTTTAAAAGTTGCATTAATAATTTTGATTTTTTCTTTTTGATTTGCACATCAGCAGTTTCAAAGTATGCGTAACCTTCCTTTAAGTACTCTTGGTTAAGTTTATCATCGTTCCATTTTTGAAAATCTGTACCAAAATCAATTTTTTTTGTCAAATTATCAAGTCCACTAGGTGGTAAATACATATACTTAATATCCTCTGGTTTTAGTTTGTGCTTTTTTCCAGCTGCGTCTTGTAACTTAATAAATTCAATTAGTCCTTTTTCTCTGTCAATATCGCGAATAGTTCCGCTAAGTTCTGTTCCGTCTGCTAGTGTAATGTAAGCTGTTTTACTGTGTGAAAATCCATAAGATGGGTTAATTAAATCTTGAGCTTTTGTTGCTGTAAGTGCAAAAAGAAGCATCATTAAAAGTAAAGATTTTTTAATCATTGTTTTTGGGTTTAAATTTTGCCTACTCTCGCGATTTTCGGCTTCCTCGTATTTATTTTATAGGATCATTAGCCGATTTTTCTCTTTTGTTTATTGGTACTTTTAACTGAAAAATAACCAATTATTTCTTACTGTAAACATACTTATAAAAATGACATATACAAATCTCGTTACTACTTTTTTACACGAAAATTCTTTTAAAAAAAATCCGGAAGTTTTTAAAGCTTCCGGATTTTTTGTTTTTAATTTTTATTATAATGGATTCTGCACAATTAATGGATTGGCATCAATTTCGGCTTGTGGAATCTGAAAGATAAATCTGTTATCTCCTGCGGGAATATTAAATTTACCAAATGCTGGATGGTTTGAACCATTATAATCTCTTGTTAAAGAAACTCCTAAGCGCTTCATATCATACCAAGTACAACCTTCTCCCCACAATTCAATTCTTTTTTGAAGAATTATTTCATTAATTAATAAAGAACCTGAATCTGTAGAAAGCGTATATGAAGGATCTCTAGTTATTGTTATCTCATACAATACTTGTTTTGCTGAAGCTTCATTTCCTGATCTTGCAAGTGCTTCTGCCTCTATATAATACATTTCAGAAGATCTCATATAAATATAACTACCTGCATCTATAGTTGGATCTCTAAATTTTATATTTGCATAAGATGGTAAAGATGGATAAGTTGAATTTCCTGATGGCGAAACAAAGGCTTTTTTTCTAAAATCGGTTTCTGGGATACTATTATATAAATTTTTGTCAATATTTTTATAGATTCCCATTCCGCCTGCATAGCCAGATGCGTTTGTATTATCAAAATGACCAAAGAAGTTTGCAACAAAAGTACTAATTGAAGAATTTAATGTTGCTCCCCACATAGTTTCATTAGATTTTGTAATATAAAAACCATTCATCCATTCTGCTTCATTAAGCAAAGTATAGTCTTTTCTTGCCAAATGAGCCATATTTGCAGCATCAGTATATTTTCCCATTTCCAAATATACTTCAGCTAAAAAAGCCTCTGCAACCGTTTGATCTACAGAATCATTATTCAATCTTTTATACGACGCTAATAATTCTATAGATTCCTTTAAATCGCTTTCGATCAAACTATACACATCACTCACAGTAGATCTCGCCTTGCCTTCTAGTGTAGGCTCTATGTATAGAGGAACACATAATTTAGTTTCATTACCAATATATGTAGGTCCATAAGTACGTGCCAACATAAAATAGAAGTAACCTCTTAATGCCAAAGCCTGGCCTCGAATTGCCTTTAAATTCTCATCTGCAGTATTTGAAGGAATACCACCAAGTACAATATTAGTCGATTTAATCTGAGGATAGTAAGTATTCCATACTAATCTGGATCTTGAATTCGTTTGTACTCTACCAGCGTAAGTATAAAAGGATTGATACCAACTTGATTTTGTCATTAGCATATCATTAGACATCATATCCATTGCAGCAAGCACCGATTTATGACCATAATCTTCATGATTACTTCCAATTGCAAGTCCATAAGAGCGTAATGCAGAATAAATTCCACTCACAATAGCTTGATTTGCCGATGCCGAAGTTGCTAATTGTTCTTTATTAATTGTTGATTCAGGCACCGTATCAAGAAACTCTTTATCGCAACTTGCAAGAGCCAATAAAAATACAATTGCTACTATTATCTTTTTCATGTTTTAAAAATTTACTGTTAAACCAAATGAAACACTTCTCATTACACCATACACATTAAGCGATTGTCCATTATTTACTCTTTCTCCTAATCTATTTAGTCTAGGATCCATTCCTATTCTCTTAGACCATAAAGCTAGATTTGATCCCATTAAAGTAAATTTTGTAGATTGTATGCCTAAATCTCTAAGCCATTCGTCATTATAGTTATACCCTATCGAAACATCTTGAAGGCTTATGTAATCAGATTTTATTAAGAAATAATCTGAATTCCCCATTTGATAAATTGATATATGATCTATTCTTGGTATGTTTGAAGTAGGATTATCAATTGTCCATGCTTTTGTTACATCTTTATGATAATTCTGTCCTATATTATCGGATCCTGAATACATTGCAGATTGATAAACTCCGTCATACATGTAGCCACCAAATTGATAAGCAAAGCTAGCTTGGAATGTAATATTTTTATATCTAAATAGTGTTCCAAACCCACCATATACATCTGGATTGGCATCTTTTTTACTCAAATATGTTGTAGCGTCTCCAAAGACATTCGTAGTTACTTTATTTCCTGTTAAGTTTCCATTAGCATCTTTCTCATCTTTATACCATAATGCGTCACCATTTGTTTTATCCACTCCGGCAAATTCTCTTAAAAAGTATGAATAAGCAGGCGCTCCAACTTCAAAACGATAAATTCCATCTGTAAATGCTTTTGGTAACGACGTTATCTTATTTTTATAACTTGTTGCATTGGCCCAAATATTGAAGTCAACATTTTTATTTTTAACAATATCAACGCCTAAATTTACCTCTATCCCTTTATTTCCCATGTCTCCAATATTTTTAGAAACAAATGACGTTCCTGTAGACAAAGCGATAGGAAAATTGTATATCAAATCACTTACGTTTCTTTCAAAATATTCAGCTTCGATAGAAATTCTATCAAATAAGGTAATATCAAATCCTGCGTTTAAATTTTTAGATTTTTCCCATTTGACACTTTTATCTGCTTCAAAAACATTTAAAACACTTGCATTACCTTCAGAGTCAGGCACTATTTCGTATTGAGTTTCATAAGCGTAATAGTTTCTTAAACTACCAAAATAGCTACGATGGCTAATTTGTGAAGTAACCGGATAATTTATATTGTCATTCCCTTGTTCTCCATAACTACCTTTTATTCTAAAATCTGTGATCCATTTTGTTTTAGGAAAAAATGATTCTTTAATCACAGACCATGCAGCTCCAAATCCATAGAAATTTCCCCATCTGTTTTCTGGAGCAAATACTGAAGATCCGTCCCTTCTAAAGCTTCCGTTAACAAAGTATTTGTTTTTATAATTATAGTTTAATCTTGAAAAATAACCTTCCACTTTATATAGATCATTATAACCATCCAAATAACCATATTTAGTAGCATTACTAATGATTGGCAAATCAGATATCACCACATTACTTTTTTGCCCCGCTAGCATTTTTGAAGTAAAATCAGATGATTCATGTCCAATTAATACATCTAGTGCATGCTCTCCAAAAGTTTTTTTCCAAGACAATAATTGCTGATTCGTTAATGTATATTGATTTTTAGTAGCTGTTCCTATTCTACCATTAACTCCCATATCATCTCCCCCTTCACCTGTTGTGCTTGTTAAGTAATAACCAGACAATAAATCATATCCAATATTATATCTAAAATTAAAATCCTTTAAGAAATCTATAGAAATGTAAGCTCTAGCACCAAATTTATTTTCTTCATTTAATTTTGTATTTAACAATGTAGTAGCATACGGATTCAAATTCGACCCATATGGTCTATTTCCTTGTTGATTAAAATCATAAGATTTAGTGCCATCTTCATTATAAATCATATTACCGCTTGCGTCTCTTTGCCAAATAGGATATATGGGAGCGATATTACGAGCCCAACTAAATAAATTACTATAAGTTGAAGATGACGTATTTGAAATTGGAGCATTTTGATTTGAATGTGCGTAATTTACATTTGTTCCTATTTTTACTTTACTAGAAACAGTATAATCTACATTGGCTCTCAAAGTTACACGCTCAAAGTTCGAATTGATAGTATAACCATCATCTGATAAATAACCAATTGACAAATAAGAGTTAAGATTATCTGTACTTCCTGATAAACTTAAATATTGTTCTTGTCTTATAGCATCTCTAAATAATGCTTTAGACCAATTGTCGTGATACAGCAATTTAGCATCTGGATTTATTTCTCCTGTTGATGGATTTATAACTTGACTATTGACTACATTATAATTATTATATCCAAGAGAATAAGTATCTCCTACTATTAAATTTTGGGCTGCAGTATTTGAAGCATTAGCTGGCGTTTGTCCTTGATAAATTAAACCATTCCTAACTCTATTATATACTGCTTTATAATAATCAGCTGGACTTTTAATCATATCATATTCGGGCACAGCACGTGAGTTAACTCCAATTTTAGTTTCATAAGTAACTGTCAATTGCCCTTTCTTTCCTTTTTTCGTGGTAACAATTATTACTCCGTTTGCTCCTCTACTACCGTATAATGCATTAGATGATGCATCCTTTAAAAAACTAATTGATTCAATATCCTGAGTTGATATAGAGTTTATATCCCCATTGAATGGTATTCCATCTACCACATATAAGGGAGCATTTGAAGATGAAATCGAACCAATACCTCTAAACCTTACTTGCGGTGCATCTCCAGGCTGGCCTGAATTTGCGCTAATTTGTACACCAGCAACTTTTCCAGTTAATGATTGTATCGCATTAGATGCCTGAGAAGTTTCTAACATTTTTGAGTCAATTTTAGAAACAGCTCCTGTTATTTCTTGTTTCTTTTGTGTTCCAAATGCTACAACTACAACTTCGTCTAGTTCTTTACCATCTTCTTGCATTTTGACATTAATAGTTGTAGACGTTCCGACAGTGGTAGAAAAATCTTTCATACCCATATATGAAAAAACCAAGACATCTCCTGTTTTAGCTTTAATCTTATACTTTCCATCAAAATCGGACTGTACTCCATTTTTAGTGCCTTTCACAACGATGTTCGCATTGGGAATCGATCCCGAAGCATCTGTTACAATACCTGAAATCGTTTTTTCCTGAGCAAAAAATAATTGTGAAATCAGCATGAAAGCCAACAACACTAATCCTTTTAATTTTTGTTTCATTATTTTGTTTTTTTAATTAGAGAGGGCGAACTTAAAAAATTAAAATAATTTTAACAAGAATAAAACTTCTTTTAACATTATAAAATATAATATTATTACTACAAAAAAGCATTTTCTAGTAAAGCTATTTAAAAAAGAAGATTTTTTTGGGAAGAAAACTCGAAGTAGAAATGTCATTAAGAATAAAAACCATCTACTTAAATTAGATGGTTCTTTTTTATCTCTATCATCTTTACTAAAAGCGTACTAATTCAAAATAGTTAAAAATGAATATTAGAAGAGTTGACTTATAATTTTATCACTTGCATTGTAATATTTACAAAGCCATTGCAAACCTACTTCAGAATTTTACTAGACTTGTGCTATTGAAGCCAAAAAAGCAATAAAAAAAGCCAATAGTTTAAAACTATTGGCTTTCTTACTCTTAACTCTGTTTTTCTTACATTCTTTCAGGAACTTCAATTCCTAACAATTGAAATGCAGATTTAATTACTTCGGCAACTTTTTGCGAAAGCTGCACTCTGAATATTTTTTTCGTTAAATCAACTTCACCTAAAATATGAACAGATTGGTAAAAAGAGTTATATTCTTTTACTAAATCGTACGTATAATTAGCAATTAATGCTGGACTATGATTTTGGGCAGCGTTCTGAATTACTTCTGGGAAAAGTTCGATTTGTTTTACCAATTCTTTCTCTTTTTCATGTAATTCTTCAATTTCAATTTTATTAGAAAAATCAAAATCGGCTTTACGGATGATTGACTGAATTCTTGCGTATGTATATTGAATAAACGGGCCTGTATTTCCTGCAAAATCTACCGATTCTTCTGGGTTGAACAAAATACGTTTTTTCGGATCTATTTTTAAAATGTAATATTTCAGAGCTCCTAAACCAATCGTTTTGTACAATTTTGCTTTTTCTTCGGCAGAATAGCTATCTAATTTTCCTAAATCTTCTGAAATTTGTTTTGCCGTATCGGTCATATCCTGCATCAGATCATCAGCATCTACAACAGTTCCTTCACGACTTTTCATTTTTCCAGAAGGTAAATCTACCATTCCGTATGATAAGTGATATAAACTTGAAGCCCAATCAAAACCTAATTTCTTCAAGATTAAGAATAATACTTTGAAGTGATGATCTTGCTCATTTCCGACCGTATAAATCATTCCGCCAACATCTGGCATATCTTTTACACGCTGAATTGCTGTTCCGATATCTTGTGTCATATAAACCGCTGTTCCATCAGAACGTAAAACAACTTTACGATCTAAACCTTCGTCGGTCAAATCAATCCAAACAGAACCGTCTGGATCTTTTTCAAAAACACCTTTATCTAAACCTACTTGCACAACATCTTTACCTAAAAGATAGGTGTTGCTTTCGTAGTAATATTTATCAAAATTAACTCCAAGATTGCTGTAAGTTGTTGCAAAACCTTCATAAACCCATTCGTTCATTTTTTTCCAAAGAGCAATCACTTTTTCATCGCCAGCTTCCCATTTCTTAAGCATATCTTGCGCTTCGATAATAATAGGTGCTTGTTTTTTTGCTTCTTCTTCAGTTTTACCAGCTTCTACCAAACCATTAATTTCGTTTTTGTAAGCTTTATCAAACTCTACATAATATTTACCAACTAGCTTATCTCCTTTTAAACCAGAAGTTTCAGGAGTTTCTCCGTTACCAAATTTTTCCCAAGCTAACATTGATTTACAGATATGAATTCCGCGATCGTTTATAATTTGTGTTTTATATACTTTTTTACCAGAAGCTTTTAGAATTTCTGCAACAGAATATCCTAATAAGTTGTTACGAACGTGTCCTAAGTGTAAAGGTTTATTGGTGTTTGGAGAAGAATACTCCACCATAATTGCCTTTTCTTCTGGGTTTGCAGCTACAAATCCGAATTGTTTTTGATCTTTTATTCCGTTAAAGAAATTTACATAATAACTGTCCGAAATAACAATATTCAAGAAACCAGAAACTACATTAAAGCGAGCAACCTCAGAAACATTCTCAACTAGATAATTTCCAATTTTATTTCCTAATTCAGCCGGATTGATTTTGATGACTTTCAATAAAGGAAAAATTACCATTGTAATATCTCCTTCAAACTCTTTTCTAGTAGTTTGAAACTCGATTTTATCAACAGTAACATCAAATAATACTTGTATTGCTTTTTGTATAGAAGGTGTAAGAATTTGTGATAATGACATGTAAACTTATTTTTTAAGTGAGCAAAGATACTGCTTATTCATCAATTAGAGAAAATCAAAAACATATTAAATTCAAGAAAAGAGTTTCGATTTGACAAAAAAGCACATTTTTTAATTGTTAAAATTATCAAAAAATCAAAAGCGTAATCTCTTACAAAACAGCCTATGAGAAAAAAAATATTTTTTTTTCTTCAATTTCTTGTAACATATCAAATGCAAAAGAGTCTTACATAGTGATTTCAATTTTTATTGAAGCCAGAAAAAAACAAAAAAGAAAAACTAACAAAACGAAAATCATCATCAATCAAATCAAAAAAATAATCAGTAAAAAAATCATGAAATTAAAATTCTTTCTGTTTGCGTTATTAGGTATAATCGCAACTGCACAGGCCCAGAATACTGGAAGTGTTTCTGGAAAAATTACAGAAAAGTCGAACAACGCGCCGATTTCTTATGCAACTGTTTCGCTTAAAGAAAATGGAAAAGTAGTTTCTGGAGTAAATACAGATGACAATGGAGACTTTTCATTTAAAAACATTTCTTTAAAAAATTACACAATAGAAATTCAATATATCGGATTCAAGAAATATATTGGTTCTGTAATTTTAAGCGAAAACAGAAAAACAGCAACCGTAAATGTTGCTCTTGAAGAAGAAGCGACTCAGTTAAAAGGTGTAAATATAGTTGCTGAACGTTCAACAATTGAACAAAAAATTGATCGTAAAGTAATTACTGTTGGTAAAGATTTAACAACTGCTGGAGCTTCTGCATCTGACATTATGAGCAATATTCCATCTGTAAATGTAGATCAGGACGGTAAACTTTCGCTTCGCGGAAATGACAATGTACGTGTATTAATTGACGGCCGTCCATCGAACATTGATCCTGCTCAATTATTGAAACAAATTCCATCAACTTCTATCAAAAAAATTGAGTTAATTACAAACCCAAGTGCAAAATACAATCCAGAAGGAATGTCTGGAATTATTAATATTGTATTGCATAAAAGTGCAAACACTGGTTTTAACGGAAGCTATAGCGGAGGTATTACTTTTGGAGAAACTGCAAAATACAATCAATCGCTTGATTTGAACTACAAAACAGGAAAAGTAAACTTCTTTGGAAATGGAGGACAAAACTTTGGAACGTACTATAACAAAGGTAGAATCTTAAGATTGGATCAGGATGTAGAACAAAATTTGAAAATTTCTAACGAAAATGATAATTACTTATACAAGTTAGGAATGGATTATTTAATTAATGACAAAAACACTTTGTCTTTCTATACCAATCAAAATAAATCAACTGGAAACGGAAATGTAATTACTAATATCGATTACAACAATGGCGATCCAGATATTTTAAACATTTACCAAAATTCACTTTACAAAGGGCCTACAAAAACTGGAACTTACAATTTGGCATACAAACATATTTTCAAAAAAGAAGGACATACTTTAGATTTTGAGGGTAATTACAGTGATACGAAATCAAATCAAAATGCAAGTTTTGACACTAATACAACAAGACCTGACAACACTTCAAATAGTATAATTTATAGCGATCAAATTGGTGATCAAAGAAAATTAAGCACGATAAATGTTGATTATGTAAATCCATTAAATGACAAAACCACGCTTGAAGCTGGTGCAGAAGCTAGAATTACTAGAACAAATAATGATTATAATACTGGTAACCCTTTAGTTCCTGTTGACGAAAGAGTTTCAAATTACACTTACGACACTGATATTTATTCGGCTTATGTGACTTTTGGTCAAAAATTCAAGAAATTCAGTTACCAATTAGGAACTCGTTTTGAGAGCTATAAAGTTCAAGCAAATTTAAACCACGGCCAAGATAAATTTAATGATGATTATATTACTTTATATCCATCAGCTTATTTGACGTATAATTTGAATGAAAAAAATGTTCTTCAATTTAGCTATAGCCGTCGTGTTGACCGTCCAAGTATAGAGCAAACTAAACCAATTCGTGAATTCTCAACTCCATTAGTAACTTCATATGGAAATCCTGAATTAAGACCTCAGTTTACAAATTCGGTAGAGGTAAATTATACTAAAACACTTGAAAAAGGAAGTGTTACTGCAGGTGTTTACGTAAGAAGCATTAATGATCAAATAAGCAGAACATTGAGTCCAGATCCAAATGATCCGTCTGGATACAAACAAATACTGAGCTATACAAATTATGATCGCAACAGTGCTTATGGTTTTGATGTTTCGTTAAATTATAAATTAACAAAATGGTGGGATATTCAACCATCGATTGATTTTTCAAGTATCAAACAACAAGGTGTAGTTTTTGAAATTAATAAGCCAACTGGTACTGAACGCAGTGTAACAACTACAGCATTTAACGCTCGTATGAACTCTAACTTTAAACCTACAAAACGTTTAAGTTTCTTGTTATTTGGTTTTTACAGAGGACCTGTTGAAGATGTTCAGCAAAATAGACATGAAATGTACAAAATGGATATTGGTTCACGTTACACATTGCTAGACAACAAAATGAACATTAGTGTACGTTTTAATGATGTTTTCAAGACAATGAAATATGCTTTTGATGGAATTTATCCTTATCCTCAAACAGGTCAGTTTTCTTGGGAAAGCAGAACGGTTTATTTAGGTTTGACTTACAACTTTGGAGGAGGAAAAATCAAAAACTTACAGCGTAAACAAAGAGAAGATAATACTAATAAAGGTGGGGGCGGAATGTTCTAATCTTACCTAAAAAGATTTTTTTTAAATATTTTTTGAATAATTTCTTGTAGAAAAAAAGTCTGGAGATTGCCACCTCCAGACTTTTTTTGTTTTATTAAACATTATAAAAAATTACACAGTTCTTTTATTTCTTCTGGATTTGCAGTTTCAGAATTATCTGTAATTGCTGAAGAATGATAAAAAGTCAGATCTAATTTTTCTTGCAACAATTTGATGTTAGAAGACCGTAAACCACCACCTGGCATAATCTCAATTCTGTCTCCTGCCAATTCCTGAAGTCTTTCTAAAGCGAGAATTCCTTCTTCGACATTTACGCCTTGACCAGAAGTCAAAATGGTTTTAAAACCACAGTCTATAACAGATTCTAGTGACTTTTCTGGATTTTTAACCACATCAAAAGCCCGATGAAAAGTACACGAAAGCGGATGTGCTAAATGAACCAATTCTTTATTCTGCTTTTTATTTATTTTTCCGTTTTCTTTTAGAATTCCGAAAACAAAACCGTCAACCCCTAGTTTTTTATATTGTTTTATGTCTTGTTTCATTTCTGTGAGTTCTTCGTCAGAATAAACAAAATCTCCGCCACGAGGCCTAATGATAACATGCATTTTTATATTTATGCTTTCGCGAACTTTTACTACCAAAATAGAATTTGGAGTAGTTCCTCCCAGTTTCATATTTTCACATAGCTCAATTCTATCTGCACCGTTTGCTTGAGCAATCAATGCCGATTCATAATTAAAACAAGCTATTTCTAGTTGATTTTTTTTCATTTAATAGAATAATTTCTTCTGTTTTGCTATTGCTAAGAACAACAAAAATTGTGCAATTTATTTTTCAATACTAAAGTATAAAAAAACCTGCTCCCAATAAGAAGCAGGTTCTAAATATAATGTAAGATGAATTAATTTACCATTTAATAATAGCACTTGCCCAAGTAAATCCACTTCCGAAAGCTGCTAAAACTACAGTATCGCCAGATTTGATTTTTCCTTGCTCCCAAGCTTCAGTTAAAGCAATCGGAATAGATGCAGCTGTTGTATTTCCGTATTTCTGAATATTATTATGAACTTGATCGTCTGTCAATTTGAATTTATTTTGAATAAACTGCGAAATTCTCAAGTTTGCTTGATGCGGAATCAACATATCGATATCNNGACTGCTAATTTACTATTAAACATCCTTTTTATTAAAATTTTCATGAGTTGTTTTATTCAAACATTGAGAAAGTTTTTTCAAGTCCTCCCATTTATCTTTTATTATAGCTTCTTTCTTTTTTCTTCCCCAGCCTTTCACTTGCTTTTCAAATGCGATAGCTTGGATAACATCATTAAACTCAGTGCAAAATACTAACTCTAAAGGTCTTTTTTCAAAAGTGCAACTTTCTTTATTCAAGCCATAATTATGTT
>NZ_DHEI01000028.1:59003-63573 GCF_002399805.1 Flavobacterium sp. UBA4854 | reverse complement strand
CTATTTATATCATTTGTCATTCCTGTGTAATAACTTCCATCAGAACATTTCAAAATGTATACATAATATCTTTTCATAGTTTCTATTTTCAAAAAAAATAAAAGTAAGAAATTTAACTCAAAACATTAAATAAAAGAACGTAACAATTGGAATGTAGGCTTCGACTCCGCTCAGCCTGNNGCAATAATATCGGTTACCCAACGCGCTCCCATTCCTGGTGCTTGCAATGCTAACTCTTCAGCATGCTGGCCTTCAGAATGTAAATGTGTAGATAAAATTCCTTTTGTTAAATCTTCTTCACGGCTTAAAACTGCTGCTCCTGCTCCATCACCAAAAATTACAGAAACTCCGCGTCCGCGGGTTGTCATGTCTAGTCCTGTAGAATGAACCTCAGAACCAATTACCAAAATATTTTTATACATTCCGGTTTTGATATATTGATCTGCAACAGAAATTGCGTAAACAAAGCCTGAGCATTGATTTCTAACATCTAATGCACCAACTGTTCTTAGACCTAAGTCTCTTTGAACCAAAACACCTGGCCCTGGAAAATAATAATCTGGGCTTAAGGTAGCAAAAACTACAAAATCAATATCTTCTTTGGATACACCAGAACGCTCGATTGCAATTTTAGCTGCTTTTACTCCCATTGAAGTCGTAGTGTCTTCTCCACGGATAATGTGTCTTCTTTCTTGAATTCCTGTTCTTTCCTGAATCCACTCGTCATTAGTATCCATGATCTTAGACAAATCATCGTTAGTCACCACATTAGAAGGAACATAATATCCTAAACCAGCTATTTTTGAATGATACATAATCTATTATTATTTATTAAAAAATTGGATTGCAAATTTACGCATACTTTAAAATATACGCACACAAAATACTATTTTTTTCGTTATTAGCAATTTAATATACTTTAATTATCAGACTATTTAAAAACATTTACTTTTCGAAAAAACAGTTTTTAAGGCAAATCGTTGAAAAGAATGAAAAATAACAATTAAAAACAAGTCACAGCTAAAATATTTTAGACAGAGTCATACAAATCAAAAAATAAGAAATGGTTTTCCGTTATAATTGTCCTGCCACAGGCTCCTCACCATTAACAAAACAATTTGGCAAACATTCTCTTAATTCTTTTTTTTCAAGTTTGTTTGCCTTTATATAAAGATATTTCAGGTTTTTCATCAAAGACAATCGAGCAATAGTTTCTTTATTTTTTATAATATTGCTTTCAAGCAAGTATAAAACCTTTATTTGACTATCTTCCGGAATAAAATCAAGATTTTCAATCAATTTATTATTTGAGAGATCTAAATAGATTAATTTCTTCAGCTGACCAAGAAAACTAAAATCATTCAATTTATTACATTTTACAATTGTCAAATATCTCAGGTCAATTGCGCTTTGAAGATTTGTAATTTTATTTAATTTAGGCAAAAAAACAGCATTTAACATTTCTAAGTCAGGATTATTAAATGTGAGTTCTTGACATTGATATGCCATAACTGCTTTTGCTTTCTTTAGATTTGATAGCTTTGAAAAATCAATAACTTTACTCTTATCATCCAGCAAATACACGCTACTAAGTTTATCTAAGATAATATTATCTGAAAATTTTTCAAATGCATTATTAAAGTCATGTGTAGGTTCTACACTATTTGCATATTTCTGATTCAAAAAAGTAAGAACACCTCTCCATTGATTTTTAGATAAATCTGTATCAAGAAGCGATTCTAATTTTTCAAACATATCAATATCATTAACATCTTCCAGCCATGATGCAACACTTTCTACACTCCAAGAAGAAGGCATTGATGTCAATTTATTTAATAAAAAATCAGCATCTTGCATTTTTGTTCTTATTTTATTATTTGAAAGTTAAACACATAAAACAAACCCGACAATTTCTAATTGCCGGGTTGTTTTTTATAAATAATTCAAGCCAAGAAAAATTTCCTGTTCGAGTGGAAGATCAATTTCGCTCTCGAAGAATATTAATTGTCTTTTATAAACGGTTTCAATTAAATAATGGCTTCCTCTAAAATACGTTCTCCTAATTTTTACCATTAATTTTGACTCCGAAACCATTTTAAATTGATGCGGATAAACTAGCGTTTTATGCGTTTCGTCTGGATAAGACAATAATAAATGAGTCGGAATTTCATTTACTTCTCCAAACAAAGAAGCCACGTACTTAACCTTTGGATCTTCGTATATTTTTGAAGGATCATCTTTTACCAATACTTCTCCATTTCTCATTACTATTGCTTGATCTGCAAAAGACAAAGCATCTGTACTATCATGCGTTGCAATAATACAAGTAATTCCTTTTTGCTTTAGGTAACGGAATAAATTACGGCGCAAAGCATTTTTTCTAAAAGCATCAATCTGACTAAATGGCTCGTCTAACAAAATTACTTCTGGCTCTAAAGCCAAAACTCGAACCAAAGCAACTCTTTGTTGCTGTCCTCCACTTAAGAATTTGGTCTTAACATTGGCAAACTGATCCATTTCTACCATCTCTAACAATTCCTGAACACGAAGTTTTTTCATGTTTGCAAAACCGTTAGATAGAAATTTGCCCACGTTTTCTGCTACCGTTTCATATGGAGACAAATCAAAATCTTGTGCCAAATATTTCATATAAGGCATTCCTGGAATCAAATTAAATTTTGGTCCCAAGATAGGTTTATCGCCATAAAAAATGTTTCCCTCGTTCAAATCATATAGTCCATATATAAGCTTGAGCAGTGTGCTTTTTCCGCAACCACTCTCGCCAATAATGGCAACGTTCTGACCTTTTTCAATAGAAAAGGAAATATTTTTTATAACGGGGCTTTCGGTGTACGAAAAAGATATATTTTGAATGTCAAGCATGAGTTGTAATATGAGACGTCAAATTTACAATGTTTAATTTCTAAAGTCAAAAAAAAGCTGCTTCAATTATTGAAACAGCTTTTTTTATGATTTATTTTATTTAGAAACTTATTTTCCAGCTTCTGCTTTAGCATCGTTTACCATTTTGTCGTTTGCTGTAATTGAGAATTCAACACGACGGTTTTGCGCTCTTCCCTCTGGAGTATCATTTGTTGCAATTGGGTCAGCTATTCCTAAACCTGAAGTTTTGAAACGGCTTGCTTTTAATCCTTTTGAAACTAAATACGCTTGCACAGAAGCAGCTCTTTGTCCTGAAAGCGTTAAGTTATACTCTGGTTTTCCAGTGTTATCTGTGTAACCAAAAATTTGAATATCTGTATCACCATACTCATTAAATACAGGAACCAGTTTATCCAAATTAGCTTTTGCTTGAGATGTCAAAGTTGATTTGTTAGTATCAAAACGCACTGCATTTTCATTCAATGTCAAGTGAATTCCTTCTCCAACTCTTTCAACAGAAGCACCTGGCAAAGCTTGATCAATTTCACGAGCTTGTTTATCCATTTTGTTTCCGATCAATGCTCCAGTTCCACCACCTACAGCAGCTCCAATTGCAGCACCTAAAGCAGCGTTTCCGCCTCGACCGATATTATTTCCCAATACAGCACCAATTACACCTCCTGCAACTGCACCAATTCCGGCTCCTTTTTGTGTATTATTTGCGTTTTTTACCGAATCACAGCTTGTAAAAAAACTAGCTATAACCATTAAACTACTTAAACCTAAAACCGTTATCTTTCTCATTTTCTATATCTTTAAAATATTAATTAGCTCTTTGAAATTGGTAAACTACATCTTTTACCTGACCTCCAACATTGATATTATCAACTAACTGAAAAGAACTTTCAGTTACACCTGCAACTTTAAGCAAATAGCCATCTCTTACTTTCTTTGCTTTTTCACCTGCATTAAGAATCTTTAATACAAATAAGCCTTGATTGTTAATGCTCCATACAATTGGCGAAGAAAATCCAGTACAACTCGGAGAAGTTAAAGCCATATTTCCTTTATTGTTGTTTGAAATAAAGCTCCAAGTACTTCCAATAAAACATTTTGAATCTGCAAGATCAAATGAATTTACTTTGATATAATCAGAACCTGGGTAAGAAACATTGGTAAGCACCCAATTTCCTTTTAACGCTACTTGAGTCGATTTGTCAAGTTTTGTTGAAAGCGTAGTAGCCTCAGAAGATGAAGCTGTTGACGAAGCTGATTTACACGCAAAAAAAATAGCGGCAATCAAGCATATAAAAATACTCTTCTTCATTTTGTACAATTTTTTTTAGATTAATACTTGCCTTTTTAACAATTATTGTACCACAAATATACGATTCATTGAGATATTTTTCGTTTTAGAATCTATTTATTTTCTTTCAAAATTAACATTTCCGCCATTTTGTCACCCAAAATAGAATTGGTATTTTATTTGAACAAATGAAAATCATCAAATTAAAACTCAAAAATTAAAAAATATGGCAACAGGTAAAATTAATGTTTCAGTAGAAAACATTTTTCCCTTAATTAAAAAGTTCTTATACAGCGACCACGAAATTTTCTTGCGCGAGCTTGTTTCTAATGGTACTGATGCTACTTTAAAATTAAAACATCTTATTAGCATTGGTGAAGC
>NZ_DHEI01000028.1:58075-58843 GCF_002399805.1 Flavobacterium sp. UBA4854 | reverse complement strand
TAAAAAAATCCACATTATCGATCAAGGTTTGGGTATGACAGCTGATGAAGTTGAAAAATACATCAATCAAGTTGCTTTTTCTGGTGCTGAAGAATTCTTAGACAAGTACAAAGATTCTGCTAAAGATTCTGGTATCATCGGACATTTTGGTCTTGGTTTTTACTCTGCTTTTATGGTAGCAGAAAAAGTAGAAATCATCACAAAATCATACAAAGATGAACCAGCTGCACATTGGACATGCGACGGAAGTCCTGAATTTACTTTAGAACCTGCTGACAAAACTTCACGCGGAACAGAAATCATTCTGCATATTGCAGAAGATTCTTTAGAGTTCTTAGACGATTCTAAAATCAGTGGTTTATTAAATAAATACAATAAATTCATGCCTATTCCGATTAAATTCGGAACAAGAACTGAAACGCTTCCAAAACCAGAAGATGCTCCAGAAGATTACGTTAATGAAACTATTGAAATTGACAACATTATTAACAACCCAAATCCAGCTTGGACAAAACAGCCTTCTGAATTAACTGATGAAGATTACAAAAACTTCTACAGAGAATTGTATCCAATGCAATTTGAGGATCCTTTATTCCACATTCATTTAAATGTAGACTATCCGTTTAACTTAACTGGTATTTTGTATTTCCCGAAATTAGGAAGCGATATGCAGATCCAGAAAGATAAAATTCAGTTGTACCAAAACCAAGTTTACGTTACAGATAACGTAGAAGGAATTGTTCCTGAATTCTTGACAATGTTAAAAGG
>NZ_DHEI01000028.1:56647-57895 GCF_002399805.1 Flavobacterium sp. UBA4854 | reverse complement strand
GTTAAGAAAATCTCAAACTACATTACTCGTAAAGTAGCAGATAAATTAAAAGCTTTATTTAACGAAAACCGTGCTGATTTTGAAGCAAAATGGAACGATATTAAAATCGTTTTAGAATACGGAATGCTTTCTGAAGACAAGTTCTACGAAAAAGCAGGTGCATTTGTTTTGTACCCAACTGTAGATGACACTTACTTTACTTTAGAAGAATTAAAAGAAAAACTAAAAGAAAACCAAACGGATAAAGATGGTAAACTTGTCGTTCTTTATGCTGGAAACAAAGATGCTCAGCACTCTTACATTGAAGCTGCAAAAGACAAAGGTTACGAAGTATTGCTTTTAGATTCTCCAATCATTTCGCACTTAATCCAAAAGATTGAAAACGATAACAGCGGATTAACTTTTGTACGTGTTGACTCTGATCATATTGACAACTTAATCAAAAAAGAAGAAAATACAATCTCTAAATTATCTGATGATGAAAAAGCAGCTTTAAAAACTTCATTAGAAGCTTATATTCCAAAAGCATACAGTGTTCAACTAGAAGCTATGGATTCTCAAGCTGCTCCATTCCTTATTACGCAACCAGAATTTATGCGTAGAATGAAAGAAATGAGCCAAACAGGCGGTGGAATGTTCGGAATGGGCAATATGCCAGAAATGTACAATCTAGTTGTAAACACCAATTCTGATTTGGCTTCAAGCATCTTAAATACAGAAGACAAAACACACCAAGAGCATTTGGTTAAACAAGCATTAGATTTAGCTAAATTATCTCAAAACCTATTAAAAGGTGAAGCGCTTACTGCTTTCGTAAAAAGAAGTTTTGAAATGATCAAATAAGCATAAAATTGCTTTCCTAACAAAAGCTGTCCGATTGGACAGCTTTTGTTGTTTAAACCAAAACCGGTTTTAGATTGTTTAAATCATCTCATTAATTAGCAATTATTATAATTTTTTGTTCAAAAAATCGTTAGGATATCTTATAAATTAACCACTATAGGATTTTTAAATTGTAACTTATTTTTTTATTACATTTGACTGCCTTATTAATCTAATCCAAAACAAAAAAACCATGAAAAAAACTGTCATTTTATTATCAACTATTTGCGCTACAGCATTTTTATATATTTCTTGTTCTAGCGACAATCACGACGAACCAGGAAATTCAACAAATCTAACAAACGTTGGAGCATCGATTTTTGTTGACACTTCCAACGAAATGGATCTTAACACGGGGCTTTTAAT
>NZ_DHEI01000028.1:48098-56464 GCF_002399805.1 Flavobacterium sp. UBA4854 | reverse complement strand
GTAACAATAAGTACTCCAAACGGCGGAGAATATCCTAAAGTATTTTTAGCAGATTTTGGAACAGCAGGATGTAAAGACATAAACAACCTTACTCGAAAAGGACAATTAAAAGTAACTCTTACAGGTCCAATTATGGAAAATGGAAGTAAAATGACAATTGAAAGAATTGACTACTCAATAAACTACACCAAATTAGAAGGCACTATTGAATACACTAACACCACAACTGTTGCCACTACACCACAATGGACTAGAAAAGTAATAAATGGCAAACTTACAGACATACAGGGAGGAGTTTACATTAATTCTGGATTTTATACCACTAAACAAATTGCAGGCGTAGATACTCCTTTGGTTTTATCTGACAATGTATACGAAATAACAGAAGGCTCACATAAAGTGACATCTGCAAATGGCGAATCAATTACCTTAACAATAAAAGAGCCATTGACTAAAAAATATTCTTGTTTATTCATCTCTAAAGGACAATTGAAAGTACAAGGAGAAATTTTAAACGGAGTAATAGATTACGGAAACAACGACTGTGATGCGCTTTACACCTACACACAAGAAAATGGCGCTTCATACAAATTATCAATGTAAGACCTTTTCTTGCATTACTTTAAAATCCCAATTTAGAAATAGATTGGGATTTATTTTTTTATAAAAATAAAACAACAGCCTCATTACATTTAAACTATTTTCTTTATTTTGCACCAAAATCTCAAAAACTAATGAAAAAAACACTAATTGCTTTTGTTACTCTTGCAGTATTAGCATCTTGCAGCAAAAAAGAATCTGCTGCTGACAACCTACACCTTACAGGAAACATTAAAGGTTTAAAGACCGGAACTTTATATATCCAAAGAGTTGTAGATACTTCTCTTGTTGCCATCGACAGTATTAAAATCGACGGAAATTCAACTTTTGAAAGAGATATCAAATTAGAATCTCCTGAGATGCTTTATTTGTTTCTAGATCGCGGTGTAACAAATTCTTTAGATAACAACATCTTATTTTTTGCTGAGCCAGGAAACATGAATATTGAGACCAATTTGGACAACTTCATTACAGGTGCAAAAATTACCGGATCTAAAAACCAAGAATTATACGAAGAGTATCAAAAAATAAATGTTCGTTTTAGAGATGAAAATCTTTCTATGGTAGAATCAAAATTCAAAGCCTTAAAAAGACAAGATCAAAAAGCAATTGACAGTATAGATGCAAAACAGCAGTCAAATATCAAAAGAAAATATTTATACGCTACAAACTTTGCTATAAACAATAAAGATCACGAGGTAGCACCTTATATTGCTTTAGCAGAAATTTACGATATCAATTTAAAATTTCTTGATACAATCCAAAAATCGATGACGCCAAAAGTAGCTCAATCTTTTTACGGAAAGAAATTGACAAAATATGTATCTGAAATCAAAAAAGAAGAACAAAAGGCTCCTGCAGAAACTAAAACAGAAGCTGCAGCAACTGAAGCAAAAAAATAATTTCATTTTTATAAAAACAAAAAAGCCCTGAATATTTCAGGGCTTTTTTTTATATCTTAAATCAACAAATTTCAACAAGAAGACATTCATGCTCGCTATTAATATTTTCAAGCGTTAAAAGGCAATTATATCATCAAAATAAAAACAACTTAAATCGATTTTAATTAAACAACAAACACAAACTGTAAAACTGGAGTTTGATTTTAGGCATAAAAAAAACCACCACATTTCTGTGATGGTTTTTGAGCCGATAGAGGGACTCGAACCCACGACCTGCTGATTACAAATCAGCTGCTCTAGCCAGCTGAGCTACATCGGCCTATTTTGCGAGTGCAAAGATATAAATGTTTTTTAATATTCCAAAAAAAAATTCACACCTCTCTCTATAATTAAAAAAACCATCACATTTCTGTGATGGTTTCCGTTTTTTTGAGCCGATAGAGGGACTCGAACCCACGACCTGCTGATTACAAATCAGCTGCTCTAGCCAGCTGAGCTACATCGGCCTCATTACGGGTGCAAATATAAAGCGGTTTTTCAATTTCCCAAAATAAATTTGCACTTTTTTACACTTTTTTTTTCTTATAATGCGTTGATTTTTTCAATCAATTGATTAGCAGCTTGTTCTAATTCAACATTAATTTGTTTGAAATGTGCTTTTTTATTTTCAACGTTCTTTGCGTTCACTTTTGTAATCAAAGTATCGAATGCAGCGATAGCTTCATCGACCAAAGCATTCGTTTCTGGAGTAGGATTTCCTGTTGTTGACATCTCAAACAAGTAAACTGCTTCAATAATATCTCCTAATACGAAGTTGATGTCTTTCTTTAAATTCTTAACGTTTGCCATTTTCTTTTTATTTTAATTTGCGTCTGCAAAAGTACATATTATCTTTAAATTTAATGCTAAGAAATGTAAATTTCTAAAATTGAAGCTTTTCCGATCAAATTAAATGCATTTATTGCAGCTGGAACCAAAACAGTATCTCCTTTTTTATAAGCTTGCTTGAATCCGTCATATTCAATTTCAAAATCACCTTCGATACACATATATACTGTAAATGTTTCTCCATTTTTGGCAACTTCTAACTTATTTTCTAACGGAAGGAAATTCGTTGTAAAATACGGACAGTCTACAACAGTATTTGAGGTATTAACTTTTGTCTCGTATTTTTTCTGTGTATCTACTTTATTATAGTTAATTGCGTCTAGTGCAAGATCTACGTGCAATTCTCTTTTATTTCCTTGCGCATCTACACGATCAAAATCATATAACCTATATGTAATATCAGAAGTCTGCTGAATTTCTGCAACAACTAATCCTGCACCAATAGCATGAACAGTTCCTGTTTCCAAAAAGAATACATCTCCAGATTTTGCTTTCACATCATCTAAAATCGAAACCAAAGTATTATCGTGCAAATGTTTTAAGTATTCTTCTTTACTAGAATCTTCTTTAAAACCAACAATAATTCTAGCATCTGCATCGGCTTGCATTACGTACCACATTTCAGTTTTTCCGAATGAGTTGTGGCGTTCTTTTGCCAACTTGTCGTTTGGATGCACTTGAATAGAAAGATCTTCTCTAGCATCTAGATATTTAAAAAGTAACGGAAATTGCTTTCCAAAACGCTCATAAACTTTAGTTCCTAAAATAGCATCTGGTGTTTCATCAATCAAATCCATTAAAGATTTTCCTTTTAAAACTCCATTTGCAACGACACTTATATCACCTTGTACAGTAGACAATTCCCAGCTTTCGCCAGTAATTTTAGAAACGATTGGTTTGTTTAGAATAGTTTTTAGTTTTTCTCCTCCCCAGATTCTTTCTTTCAAAATCGGTTCAAATTGCAAAGGGTATAAATTCTGACTCATGTTTTTTAGGCTAATATATTTGTTTAATTAATTCTAATTTGATACTATTTTGGTAATCTATGATACTAATTCTTGAACAATTTCTAAGGCTTTCGGTATATGTTTGGCAGCATTTGCACTATCAAATATCGAAATCAATAAACCATTCTTATCAATTATATAAGTAACGCGTCCTGGCAAAAGCCCGAACAAATTATTACGAACACCAAAAAGTTTTCTTAATCTTTTATCTTGATCTGAAAGCAAAATAAAAGGCAATTTATGTTTAGAAGCAAATTTATGATGTGACTTTACACTATCGCTGCTAATACCAATTACCTCAGCTCCTAAATCTTTAAAATCTTCGTATTGATCCCGAAAACTGCAAGCTTCGGTTGTACATCCTGGTGTATTATCTTTTGGGTAAAAATAAATCACCAGTGGCTTTCTTCCTAAAACACTTTGGCTTTCAAAAAGTTCACCATTGTTGTCTTTCGCAGTAAAATTCGGAACTATATCTCCTATTTTTAATGACATTTTTTATTCTCCTTTATAAGTTACAAAATTTCGGTCCGTTTCGTTCAGCACAACTTCAAGATCAAAGTCGGCATGAATTCGTTGTCTAATTTTATTCCATATCACAACAGCAATATTTTCTGCAGTCGGATTCAAATCTGCAAATTCTGGAACATCCAGATTAAGATTTTTGTGATCAAACGGAATTTCTACTTCTTCTCGTATAATATCCGCTAATACTTTCACATCTAAAACAAAACCAGTTTCCGGGTCAATCTTTCCTGTAACACTTACTGTTAAACCATAATTATGACCATGAAAGTTCGGATTATTGCATTTTCCAAAAACAGCGTCGTTTTTTTCAAATGACCAATCCTTTCGATGCAGTCGATGTGCAGCATTAAAATGTGCTTTTCTTGATATGGTTACTCTCATTTATGTTTCTGGTTAGTTGGCTACAATTTATGGTCTTCAAGATAATGATCAAATTCATCAAAAATTATCTTAAACCAAACGGTGTAAATTTCGGGCTGTTTTTCAATATCTGCTTTCACATCTTCAATACTCATCCATTTCCAATCTTCGACTTCGTCTGGATTTATATTTGGCTCCTCATTATAATAACCAATCATAACATGATCCAATTCATGCTCTGTCAAACCATTATCAAAAGGCGCTTTATAAATAAAATGAAAAAGCTCTTTCAATTCTGCCTTAAAACCCATTTCTTCAAATAATCTTCGGCTTCCCGCTTCGATATTGGTTTCTCCTTCTCTCTGATGACTGCAGCAAGTGTTTGTCCAAAGCAATGGAGAATGGTATTTATGATGAGCACGCTGTTGCAGCATAATTTCGTTTTTACTATTTAGAATAAAAACCGAAAAGGCACGGTGCAAAAGCGCTTTTTCATGTGCTTCTAATTTTGGCATTAAGCCAATCTGTTCATCGTTCTGATTAACTAGTATTACGTTTTCTTCTGTCATAAGGCTTCTTAAGCAAACAAAAATACGAAAAAAGAAATGGCTTAAAAATCCTAATTAAGTTTGTCAAAAGCTTTGCTTTAGACTAAATTTCTATTTCCTTGATTTACAACTCTATAATTCTGCTAAAAATTAAAAGCTGTTAAAATTAAGACATAAAAACTAGATTGTCTCATTTTACGTAACTAATAAAAAGTTAAAACACACTTAAAAAAATCTCAATAATAACCTTGTCTGTAATTTGAAGCTAAATCTCGGCGTATCTTTGAAATACAGATTATAGCACCCAAGAACTTATGAAATCTAAAAATCTAATTTTCAGCCTTTGTTTTCTACTTCCGCTCTTTATTTTGCAAGCTTGCGGACAAAACACTAAAAAACAAACTACACAAACTGCTGTTATGGAAAATAAAATCAGTAAACCCGGAAATCCTTATTATTCGAATACCGACACCACAAAACTTAACGTAAGCAACGCCGAATGGAAAAAGGTTTTACCTGAGGATGTTTATGCTGTAATGCGCGAAGCCGACACTGAAAGACCTTTTACTGGAAAGTATTGGAATTCTGATGAAAAAGGAACTTATTACTGCGCTTCTTGCGGAAACTTACTTTTTAGATCTACAGCTAAGTTTTCAAGCAGTTGCGGATGGCCAAGCTTCTTTGAACAGGAAAACAAAAAAAGCATAGTTTTTAAAGAAGATAACTCACTTGGAATGGAAAGAACCGAAGCGCTTTGTGGACGTTGCGGCGGGCATTTAGGCCATATATTTGACGATGGTCCCGCTCCTACCGGAAAACGCTACTGCATGAACTCGATTGCTCTTGATTTTATTCCCGATAACAAATAAACTAAAAATGAAAAATATACTTTTAATATGTCTTTTTGCGCTTTCGCTAAATGGCATTTCTCAAAACAAAAAAGCAAATCTAGAAACTATTACTCTTGGTGGAGGTTGCTACTGGTGCGTTGAAGCCGTTTACGAAAATCTGGACGGAGTAAAATCTGTTGTTTCTGGATTTTCAGGAGGGAATGTTGCTAACCCTACTTACGAAGAAGTTTGCACGGGAGAAACGGGCCACGCCGAAGTGGTTCAGATTACTTATGACAAAACTGTAACTGATATTAACGAGATCTTCAAAGTTTTCTTTACCGTTCACGATCCAACTACTTTAAACCGCCAAGGCGCAGATGTTGGCACACAATACCGCTCCGTTATTTTCTATAGAAATGACGAACAGAAAAAAGCGGCCCAAAGCATTATTGCCGATCTTAACAAAGCAAAAGTCTACAATAGTCCGATTGTGACCAAGGTGGAACCTTTTAAAGTTTTTTATAAAGCCGAAGATTATCATCAAAACTATTATGCGAACAATAAAAACCAGCCGTATTGCAAAATGGTGATTCAGCCTAAAATAGAAAAGTTTGAAAAGGTTTTTAAAGATAAACTCAAAAAAAATAAATAGTAATAATTGGTATTGTAAAGCTTCGGAGAAGCGAAATATTTATAGCAAATAATAGAATTTTACAATTATAAAGCTCCAGAGGAGCGACATATATTTTTATAACCTAATATATGTCGCTCCTCTGGAGCTTTTTTTATTTGTCATATTGAAATTCTATAAAAATTTTACCCCGCTGGGGTTTGCCGATAGAATAATTTTATAAATATTCCATTGAAAAAATATCTTTTTTTATTTCATAAATCCCTATAAACACTAGGATTTTCTTTTAACTAAAAAAATATTTTACTTTTTTTTCAATTATTTGTCCAATTCTGAAAGTTCGATTGTTATTAGGATATAAACAATTAAAAAATACACATCATGGAAACTAGACTTAATTTATTCGAACAAGGTCAAAAAGCAGTTAGCACATTATTTGGAATTAGCGGTTACTTGAAAAAAGGAACAATTGAAGCTTCTCTTATGGAATTAATCAATTTCAGAATCTCTCAAATCAACAACTGCGGCTATTGTTTAGACATGCATTCAAAAGAAGCTTTAGCCGCTGGAGAAACAACACAACGTTTATTTGGATTAAGTGTTTGGAGAGAAACTCCGTATTTTACACAAAGAGAAAGAGTCGCTCTTGCTTTAGCAGAAGCTGTAAATGCTTGTGATGTTCCAGACGAAATTTATGAAATCGCAAAAGCTGAATTTACAGAACAAGAATTAATCGATCTTACACTTGCAGTTGCTGCCATCAACGCTTGGAACCGTCTTAACATCACTTTTGCCAATGTACCTGGAACTTATAGAGTTGGACAGTTCGGATAAACAGTAATTGATTTTATTTTGTAAAAACAATTAACTTTATACAACTCAAAGCAAATTATTCAATTTAAAAACATAAAAAATGAATGAGTTTTTATTGATTTTCAGAAGAGATTTTAAAACAAAAGAAACACAGCCATCTCCAGAAGAATTGCAGCAGCATTTACAGCAGTGGCAAAACTGGTTTGGAAGTCTTGCGGCTCAAGATAAACTGGCAAGACCTTTACAGAAATGGGACGGCCAGGGAAAACTTGTAAACTCAACCAAAGGAATTACCGACGGACCTTTTGTTGAAATTAAAGAATCTATTGGCGGATTAATAATAATTAAAGCCAAAGATTATGACGAAGCAGCCGAAATTGCGCAAGGATGTCCTGTTTTAAATTTTGGCGGAAATGTCGAAATTAGAATGGCCGTTTAGATTAAATCAACTTAAACAAAAATGCCTTTGTATCTTTACTAAGGCATTTTTCTCTTAAAAACATGGAGCACAAAGAACTTTTACCAAACTTATTCAGAACCGAATATCAAAAAATAGTTTCAGTTCTCTGCAGCTTATTCGGAATTCAGCATATCGAAATTGCAGAAGATATTGTAAGTGATACTTTTTTGACTGCTTCAGAAACTTGGGCAATTAAAGGCATTCCAGAAAACCCTTCAGCTTGGCTTTATACCGTTGCCAAAAATAAAACCAAAAACTATCTGAAAAGAAACAACGTTTTTGAGACCAAAATCGTTTCCGAAATAAAGCACAACACTCCATTAAACAATCCTGAAATCGACATTGATTTATCTGATCAAAATATTGCAGACAGTCAGCTTGCGATGATTTTCACGGTTTGTAATCCGTGTAATTCTGAAGAAGCTCAAATTGCCCTTGCTTTAAATTTATTATGTGGTTTTGGAATCAATGAAATATCCGATGCTTTTTTATCTAACAGAGAAGTCATTTACAAAAGAATTAATCGAGCCAAAGAAAAGCTCAAAGAAGAAAACATAAAAATTCAACATCCAAACAATGCTGAAATAAAAGACAGGATACAAACAGTTTTAAAAACGATTTACCTGCTTTATTCAGAAGGCTATTACTCTATTTCGCAAAACACCACTTTACGAAAAGATCTTTGCTCTGAAGCGATGCGTCTGACTTATTTACTAATTCAGAATGAAAGTACAAATCTACCACAAACCAATGCATTAATGGCGCTGATGTGTTTTCATTCCTCAAGGTTTGATGC
>NZ_DHEI01000028.1:45430-48056 GCF_002399805.1 Flavobacterium sp. UBA4854 | reverse complement strand
GATAATCATTTTTATTATTCTCTACTAGGAAATCTCTATTCTGGAATTGATATAAAAAAGGCATTACATCATTTTGAAACAGCTCTTGGTTTAGCTAAAACAGCATCCGACAAAAATATCATCAGCAAAAACATTGAACACTTGAAATTAAAGACAAATTAGATTTAGCATAAAAAAAGTGAAATGATAAATTTCATTTCACCTTTCTTATATATTGATTTTGAGTACTATTGTTTAGCTACTTTTTTAAATCGCATCACTGGCACATTATCATGAATTAAATTTAGTTTTCCGTCTTTATCAACAGAATAACTCGTAACTAATTTAATTTGTTTTAAAAACTCCTGTTCTCCACCACCTTCACAAAACATCATTGTAGTTGGCCCTGCTTCTCCAAAAGTCAAAGACTTACCTTTTAAGGTATAGGGTGCACTATAACCATTACATCCATTATTTCCATATACTTTTGTTTCTTTTTGATCGAAAGTAAGTTGTGGTTTTTTATGCGGATACAATCCTTCAAAAGCAATTCTTGGTCCAGAAATATACTCAAGTTCCCAAGTTGTGTCAAATAGATCTCCAGCGCTTTTATCTGTTTTTGATGTCTTGCATGAAGCAAATAATAGCGTTAAAACTGAAAGGACTGCAAATGTGTATTTTTTCATAAAAATGTTTTTTAAAGATTTATAATTTGTTTTCTTTTTTTGAACTAAAATAATTCTATAAAAATCCTATTCTCAATATTCATGCCCAGTTACAGCTTTTCTTAAGTTTAAATTTAACTCAACGCTGTTATTTTCTGTCTCTAAGTTAGTACAAATTATTTAAAGTTTTATCGCCCAGATGTTTAAAATAAAACAAGTAACACTATTTTTTTTGTAATTTGCATCAATCAAAAAGCCAAATCATCAACAAAAAAACCAAAAAATGAAACAATTTCTATTTTTGTTTGTATTTGCATTGACAACTCCGTTTGTTCAATCGCAAGAAAACCTTCCAACAGATTACCTAACAAAAGAATTCCATCAAGGACGACGTGAAGCTTTTAGAGCTTTAATGCCTGCTAATTCTGTCGCCGTTGTTTTTTCTTATCCAGAAAAAGTTTTTTCTAAAGACATTAACTACAATTATCATCCAAATCCTGATATGTATTACTTAACAGGATACAAAGAACCCGATGCTATTTTAGTACTTTTTAAAGAACCTCAAGGAACAGAAAAATACAACGAAGTTCTTTTTGTAAGAGAAAGAAATGCGTCTCGCGAAACATGGACTGGAAGACGTTTAGGAATTGAAGGAGCTAAATCTAAATTAGGTTTTACAACTGTTTACAACGGAAAAGACTTTAATGCCTTTGCAATTGATTTTGCAAAATTTGACAAAGTTATTTATGACGAAATTCCAACAGATGTTGCAGAAAACAACAGTCCTGATAATTTATATGCATTACTAAAATCATTTAAATCTAAGGCAGGAATTACAACAGCAAATGAAGCTTCTACAGATTTGTTTGACAAAATCACCAATTCTCTTCGCGAAATCAAAACTCCCGAAGAGCTTGTTTTAATGCGCAAAACGGTAAAACTTTCTTGCGTTGCACATAATGAGGTTATGAAAGCAGTTGGCCCAGACATGAGCGAAAATGAAGCAGACGGAATTCATGCCTACATTCACAGACATTACGGTGCAGAAGGCGAAGGTTATCCTCCAATCGTTGGTGCTGGAGCAAACGGATGTATTTTGCATTATGGAGACAATAACGCTACAAAAATCGACAATCAATTATTATTAATGGATGTTGGTTCTGAATATCACGGTTATTCGGCAGACGTTACAAGAACAATTCCTGCAAACGGAAAATTTACTGAAGAGCAAAAAGCAATTTACCAAATTGTTTATGATGCACAGGAAGAAGTTTTTAAAATCTGTAAAGAAGGAACTCCTATTCAGGATTTAAATAAAAAAGCAAAAGAAGTTATAACTGCTGGGTTACTTAAATTAGGAATTATTACAGATCCTAAAGATGTCCGAATTTATTATCCGCACGGATGTTCGCACTTTCTTGGTTTAGATGTTCATGATAAAGGAAATTATATGGGAACTCTAAAAGAAAACATGATTCTTACTGTTGAACCAGGAATTTATATTCCAGCAAACAGTAAATGCGATAAAAAATGGTGGAATATTGGCGTTCGTATCGAAGATGATATCTTGATGCTTAAAGATTCTTATGAAAATCTTTCTGCAGATTCTCCCAGAAAATGGCAAGACATTGAAGCTTTGGCCAAACAAAAAAGTACTTTTAATGATATGAAGTTCCCTAAGATCTAATTAGTTTTTTTGCCACAGATTAAATGGATTATTAAGATTTTTAAATTAAAAACATAAAAAAAATCTGTGAAAAATCCTTTTAATCTGTGGCCAAGAAAAAATAAAAAAAGCCTCAAAATAATTTGAGGCTTTTTCTTTTGATTTTCCCGAACTTTACATTCTTAAATCAATTAAAAATGAAAGCACTTACCTTTTCTTCTTTTGGAGAATCAGATGTTTTAGAATATATAGAAATCCCTAATCCGCAATTAAAAAAAGACGAAATTTTAGTCGAAATGAAAGCCATCGGATTAAA
>NZ_DHEI01000028.1:37526-45244 GCF_002399805.1 Flavobacterium sp. UBA4854 | reverse complement strand
TTTATTGCCGGTTATGAAGGCGCAGGAATTGTTGTTGATGCAAATAATCACTCAGAATTTAAAGTTGGTGATCGTGTTGCTTTTGCCGATGCTCCGTTTGCCAATGCAGAATTGGTGGCCGTAAATGTAAATCACATTATTCCGCTATCTGAAAATATTTCTTTTGAAACCGCAGCTTCTGTTTTGCTTCAAGGTTTAACAGCTCATTATCTTGCAACAGATAGTCATAAAACTGCCAAAGGAGAAACTGTTTTGATACATGCAGTTGCAGGTGGCGTTGGACAGATTTTAACTCAAATTAGTAAACTTCTTGGAGCAACCGTTATTGGCTTAACCTCATCGGCTGAAAAAGCAAAAACTGGATTTGAACAAGGTGCAGATCACGTTTTTCTTTATAATGATGATTGGAAATCGCAAGTTCTTAAAGTTACTACAAATGGTGTCGATGCTGTTTACGACAGTATCGGAAGTACTTTGATGGAAAGTTTTGAAGTCACCAAAGAATGTGGACAAGTAGTTTTCTTCGGAATGGCAGGCGGAGATCCAGCACCTGTAGACCCAAGAATGCTTATGGACGGTTCTAAAACTTTAACGGGAGGCGATTTGTGGAGTTATTTAAATTCTAAAGAAGAACGAATTAAACGCGCAACTCAATTATTTGATTGGATTACCGAAGGAAAAATCAAACTTTCAGAACCAACATCCTTTAAATTATCAGAAGGAAAACTAGCGCACGATTTTCTAGAAAGCAGAAAAAGCACAGGGAAGATTATTTTGATTCCTTAATTTTTTTTTGCCACGAATTACACCAATTCTCACGAATTAAATTTAAAACCAAAAATAAAAATTAGTGTGAATTGGTGTAATTCGTGGCGAAATATCATAATTTAACAACTTCCATTTTTGTCAATTCAGACAATTCTAGAATCCTATTCACTTCATTTTTATTGGCTAGAAAAAACAAATAACTATCGCCATACGTTTCACACGTCATTAGTTCCAAATTCCTTTTTTCTAATTCAGATTGAATGTAAGGAAACAAATCATGACTATAAGTTTCTTCTGGATAATCAAACTTGAAATCTTCGCCAATCATTTCAGAAATAAAATATTCTGCATCTTCGGGATCAAATTTCCAGTCGCTATGCCAAGTATTTATTTCTTCAAAAAAGTCAAAATCATAATCAAATTCATCATCATTTTGATTTCTGTTATCAAAAAGTTCTTGGGATTGACTTTGTAATAGTTCTTCGTCGATTTCTCCTCTAGAAACTAATTGCAGAAATTCTTTAAATGTTTCTACAGTCGCTTCTTCATTTTGCACTAAATTTTCTTGAGAAGAAAGTTCTACTGTTTTAGGAATTTCAATACTTAAATATTGGCAGATTCCTTGCAAAACCAATTTAAAATCTCTAATTCCGATTTCTTCACTTTCATTCTTCGGATTATTTATATCTAAAAGTTCACTTTCCAGCAATCCTTTTGTATAATCAAAGAAATGTCTTCCTGAATACAATATTTTAAAATCGTTTATTTCTAAACTATTCGTACAGCAGAAAAAGATCACGAAGTTTTTTATAGAACGCTTAAAGAACTTTTTCTCTTCTGAGGTCGGCTCCGAATAAAATTGAATGTGTATAAAATCGTATTCTAAACCTTCTTGAATCTGCTCATCAGAAAGAGTCGAAATATTCATTTTTTTATAAAGTTCATTCAAAACTTCATAAGCATTATTGAAACCTGCTTTTTTAATTTCTTCATTTCCTTCTTCATGATCAAATGAACTTGGAAAGAAAAATAAATTCACCATCACATCTTCCTGAATTCCCTTTACTTTAAATTCAAGACTTGACTGCTCATTATACAAATAGGAGTAAATAGGATCAATAACATCAAAAGAAATGATCGATTTTGGGTCGTTATTGCGTCCAAATATGTTTGAGAAAAAGCTCATTACAATTATTGGTGTTAAAACTAATCGTTAGAATATTTAAAACTCTGATTCATTTTATCAAAAGGAATCACTTCATTAACAATCGATTCTAATTCATGATCTGTTAATAATCCTCTAGCCGATTCTACTATTTTTGGCGAAACATGTATTTCGTAATCAATTATATCTCGTTCTAAAATAGCTGATAGAATTGCGTTTTGCTGCTCCGTCAGATACTTTTTGTGCGATTTAAATACTGATTCTATATCGTCTCTAAATTCCTCATCAGTAAGTTCATTATAGACATCTTGTTTCGACATATCGATCAATAAAACTTTGAAAATAAAATCCTGAAGATTTTTTGCCAAATAATTGACTTCATTAGAATCGTGCCAAACAAAAACAATCGGCACATCTCCATTGTTTTCTTCGTTTAAAAAGAAACAATAATGATCGCCTCCTCCACTTTTAGCAAAGGGAATAAATTTAAATTCTGGGTTGATATTTCGATAATCTTCTGGATCTTGAAGTTCTTCTATTTCTTCTGCAACAGATTTTAAATTCAGCGATTCAAAATCATAAGAATGTAAAAGCAAAGGCGGATTGTCTTTTAAAGTAGGATAGACATCTGTATACCAATTTGGACCATATTCTCCAACATCTAGCATGCCATCAGCCTCTAACTGTTTGTATAAGAAAGGGTATTCAAATCTGTATTTTTTTTCGATTTCTTGTATTGTCATCTTTGGGGGAATATTCTATTAAAATCAGAATACTAAGATAACAATCTTTACTGGACCAAAAAACCTGAAGTCAATTATTTCAAGGATTCCGCAATCATTAAGGCACATTTTTCACCATCAATTGCTGCAGAAATAATTCCGCCTGCATAGCCGGCACCTTCCCCGCAAGGATATAAACCTTTGATTTGCAAATGTTCTAAAGTCATAGGATCTCTCGGAATTCTAACCGGTGACGAAGTTCTACTTTCTGGAGCATGCAAAATTGCTTCGTTAGTTAAATATCCGCGCATTGATTTTCCAAAATCCTGAAAACCTTGACGCATAATCTGAGTTAGAAATCCTGGAAAAACCTGTCCTAACTCAACCGAAGTGGTTCCTGGAACATATGACGTTTTTGGAATATCTGATGAAACTTTACTCTGTGTAAAATCTATCATTCTTTGTGCTGGAACTTTTTGAGTTTGTCCAGCTAAATACCAAGCTTTTTGTTCGATGCTTTTTTGAAATTCCATTCCAGCCAAAGCTCCAAATTTGGCAAATGGTTTAAAGTCTTCCAATTTCAACTCAACCACAATTCCAGAATTAGCCGTTGACTGATCACGTTTAGATGGTGACCAACCATTTGTAACTACTTCTCCCGGACTTGTCGCACATGGCGCAATTACTCCGCCCGGACACATACAGAATGAATACATTCCGCGCCCGTTCACTTGTTTTACGATAGAATATGGTGCTGGTGGCAAATGTTCTCCACGGAAATCACAGCTATATTGAATACTGTCTATTAGTTCCTGCGAATGTTCTGCACGAACTCCTAAAGCAAAAGGTTTTGCTTCTATTAAAATTTTCTTTTTATCTAATAATTCAAAAATATCGCGAGCCGAATGTCCTGTTGCCAAGATCAATTTATTAGCGTGAATTTTGTCTCCATTCTGAGTTACAATTCCTTCAACTTCATTATTCTTTACTAGAATATCGCTCACTCGAGTTTCGAACAAAACTTGACCACCAAATTCTCTGATTTTCTCCCTAATATCTTCAATAATTTTCGGCAGTTTATTAGTTCCAATATGCGGATGCGCTTCCACCAAAATATCTTCTGAAGCTCCAAAAGCTACTAAAAGTTCTAAAATTCTAGTTACATCTCCACGTTTTTTAGAACGTGTATACAACTTCCCATCAGAATAAGTTCCTGCGCCACCTTCGCCAAAACAATAATTTGAATCTTCGTTTACAATATGTTCGCGGTTAATTGCTTTTAAGTCACGACGACGGCCACGAACGTCTTTTCCTCTTTCGAGTACAATTGGTTTTAAACCTAGTTCAATTAATTGCAATGCCGCAAAAAGTCCAGCTGGACCAGCGCCAACAACAATAACTTCTTGTGCATTGGAAACGTCCTTATATATAGGAAGCTCAATTTTGGTTTCTTGAAAAGGTTCACCTTTTAAATAAATAAGAACTTTCAAATTAATTTTAATCGCTTTCTGACGTGCATCAATAGAGCGTTTTAAAATTGAAACATGCTGAATTTCTTGAACCGAAACTTTAATCTGCTTAGACAAATGGTCTTTTAGCAATGATTCGTTTGCAGCAATTTCGGGTGTTACTTGAAGTAAAAGTTCTTTAGGCATTTTTGTATATTTATTCTATTAGCTTTTCTTTCTATGAAAAGAACATGCAAAAGTACTATTTTGAAATGAGATTTTATATTTACTCTAAATTTTCACGCAGATTTACGCAGATCTAAGCAGATTTTATCCTTAATTTATTTTTCATAAAATCTTTGCGATTTATTTTTAGCCACAGATTATTTGGATCAAAAAGATTTCTTTTAAGAGCAGTTAAACGCACTGCAGTATGTCTCTATAGAAAAAAACTTAGAACCTTAGCATCTCAGAATCTTAGAACCTTTGAGAAAGACTTTGTACCTTTGCTACTCTGAACCTTTGCACCTTTAAATAAAATGTCTAGAAAAATAAAACTAATCTGGGATTTCCGTGGACCAGCTTCTGCTAAAACTGCAGAACATCACGAAATTCATCTTAAAGAATATATTACAATAGAAAAGCTGCCTTTAAATATTACTGGATTTAAAATCATAGACGAAATGTACGCAATAGCATTTATGGTCGTAACAGACGAAAATATGATTCAGGTAAGAGATGCTTTGAAACCGCATCGTGGGGAATTATATACTGAATAAAATTCCAATATTTTAAATTCCAAATTCCAAAACTGAAATACTTAAAAAAATGAAATTCCAAATTCCAATGCTATAGAAAACTTGAAATTTGGAATTTTTATTTTGAATATTCCCAAAAAGGGTTGGAATTTCGAATTTAAAAACTTTGGAATTTATTTTTTAGTTCGCTACTTCACTAATAAACTTAATACGCATTAATCGCAATTCGTCTATATCGTAATCGCCATCAAATTCTTTCAGCGCATCTTCGATTTTATCAGATTCAGATTCCATGAAATAATCGTGGATTTCTTCCTGCTGATCATCATCTAAAATATCATCTAACCAATATTTGATATTTAATTTTGTGCCGGAATAAACAATTTGTTCCATTTCTTTGATTAATGCATCCATCGTAAGTCCTTTCGCGGAAGCAATATCATTTAATGAAAGCTTTCTATCAATATTTTGAATAATATATAATTTGTTGGCAGAATTTACTCCAGTAGATTTTACAACTAAATCGTCTGGACGAATAATATCGTTATCTTCGACATAACGACTAATTAAGGCAACAAACTCACTTCCGTATTTTTTGGCTTTTCCTTCACCGACACCATGAATATTATATAATTCCTGTATTGTTATCGGATATTTTAAAGCCATATCTTCAATTGAAGGATCTTGGAAAACTACGAATGGAGGCACTCCAAGTTTTTTGGCTACTTTTTTACGAAGCTCACGAAGCATTCCTGTTAAAACCTCATCGGCAGTTCCAGAAGATTTTGATGATGTTACTATTGCTTCATCATCTGCTTCGCTGTATTCATGATCTTCAGACATCATAAATGAAACTGGTTTTTTAATAAAATCTAAACCAGCTTTTGTGATTTTGATTACTCCATAGGTTTCAATGTCTTTAGACAAATAACCAGAAACTAGAACTTGTCTCAATAATGCCATCCAGTATTTTTCGTCGTGGTCTGAACCTACGCCAAAATAAGGCTGAGTATCTGTTTTATGTGCTTTAATTACGGCATTAATACGTCCGATTAAAGTAAACACAATTTCTTTTGATTTATAAATATGTTTGGTATCACGAACAATTTCAAGCAATTTAACCACTTGATCTTTGGCTTCGACTTTATGTTTAGGATTACGAACATTATCGTCCATATCGGCACCTTCACCATTTTCGCTATCAAATTCTTCTCCGAAATAATGCAACAGGAATTTTCTACGCGACATTGAGGTCTCGGCGTAAGCCACAACTTCCTGTAAAAGTGCAAAACCAATCTCCTGTTCTGCAACTGGTTTTCCAGACATGAATTTTTCCAGCTTTTCTACATCTTTATAAGAGTAGTAAGCCAAACAATGCCCTTCTCCACCATCACGACCTGCACGACCAGTTTCCTGATAGTAACTTTCTAGAGATTTTGGAATGTCGTGGTGAATTACAAAACGAACGTCTGGTTTATCAATTCCCATTCCGAATGCGATTGTTGCTACAACGACATCAACATCTTCCATCAAGAACATATCTTGATGTTTGGCCCGCGTTTTGGCATCTAGACCTGCATGGTAAGGAACTGCGCTGATTCCGTTAACTTGTAAAACTTCGGCAATCGACTCTACTTTTTTACGGCTTAAGCAGTAAATAATTCCAGATTTGCCTTTATGTTGTTTGATAAATCGAATAATATCCGACTCAATGTTTTTCGTTTTTGTGCGAACTTCATAATACAAGTTCGGTCTGTTGAATGATGCTTTAAAAGTATTAGCATCAGCCATGTCAAGGTTTTTCAGGATATCTTCCTGAACTTTTGGGGTTGCCGTTGCGGTAAGACCAATAATTGGCACTTTACCCAATTGCTTGATTATATTTCTCAGATTTCTGTACTCTGGCCTAAAATCATGTCCCCATTCTGAGATACAGTGTGCCTCATCAATAGCAACAAAAGAAATTGGAACACTTTGTAAAAAAGCCACATATTCTTCTTTTGTTAATGATTCGGGGGCGACATACAAAAGTTTGGTCAATCCAGATGTAATATCTTTTTTAACCTGAGCAATTTCTGTTTTAGTTAGAGAGGAATTTAATACATGTGCAATTCCATTTTCAGACGAAAGACTTCGAATTGCGTCTACCTGATTTTTCATCAAAGCAATTAAAGGAGAAACAACAATTGCTGTTCCTTCTTGAATTAAAGCCGGTAATTGGTAGCAAAGAGACTTTCCTCCACCGGTCGGCATAATTACGAATGTATTCTTTTCGTCTAAAATGCTCGTAATGACTTGCTCCTGCAAGCCTTTAAATTGGCTAAAGCCGAAATACTTCTTTAATTCTTTATGTATTTCAATTTCATTTGAATTCATTCTCTATATTAATGGTATTTTGTATAAATTTGCAACACATAAAGATACAACTTTCTTTTATACATACAAATTTTAAATATTCTGTTTTGATCACAAAAGAAAATATATTGGCGATCGCCAAGAAAACAATACTCTCTGAAAGTGAAGCAATTACAAAACTAATTGATTTTTTGGACGAAAATTTTTACGAAGCCGTCCAACGCATATACGAAACCAAAGGCCGTCTGATCGTTACAGGAATTGGAAAAAGCGCGATCATTGCTCAAAAAATGGTAGCTACTTTTAACTCAACTGGAACTCCTTCTATGTTTTTGCACGCAGCAGAAGCGATTCACGGTGATTTAGGAATGGTACAAAACGACGATATTATTATCTGCATTTCTAAAAGCGGAAATAGTCCCGAAATTAAAGTTCTTGTTCCTTTATTAAAAAGGTTTGGAAACACTTTAATTGCCATTACAGGAAATACAACTTCATTTTT
>NZ_DHEI01000028.1:35072-37323 GCF_002399805.1 Flavobacterium sp. UBA4854 | reverse complement strand
CAACTTGTAATGGGTGACGCTTTGGCGGTTTGCTTAATGGAAATGCGTGATTTTAAACCCGAAGATTTTGCAGTTTATCATCCAGGAGGAGCTTTAGGAAAAAAATTACTGCTTCGAGTTAAAGATATGATTGAGCATTCATTAAAACCTGCAGTTACACCAGAAACTTCTATTAAAAAAGCAATTTTTGAAATTTCTGAAAAAAGATTAGGAGTTACAGCAGTAATTGAAGACAATAAAATTGTTGGAATTATTACTGATGGAGACATCCGAAGAATGCTAAATGACGTAGATACTATAGCAGACTTAACAGCAAAAGATATTATGTCTAAAAATCCAAAAGTAGTTTCCTCGGAAACTATGGCGGTTGACGCTTTAAATATTTTAGAAGATTTCTCGATTACACAATTAATCGTAGCCGACAATGGCGAATATAAAGGAGTATTACATTTACATGACATTTTAAAAGAAGGAATCGTATAATGGCAAAGAAAAACCTTGGCGAGATGTCATTTTTGGACCATCTTGAAGAACTTAGATGGTTATTAGTTAGAAGTACAATTGCAATATGCATTATGGCATTTGTCACTTATTTTATCAGTGATTATTTATTTGATCAGATTATTTTAGGGCCAATTAGGCCAACATTTTTTACCTACGTTTGGTTCTGTGATTTATCGCATTCATTAGGATTTGCAGACAGCATTTGTATTACTGAATTGAATTTTATCATTCAGAATACAGAAATGGAAGGTCAGGTAAATATTTTTGTATGGATGTGCCTTTTGGCAGGTTTTATCTTGAGTTTTCCCTATATTTTATGGGAAATCTGGAAGTTTATTAGTCCTGCTTTATATGAGAAAGAACGCAAAAATGCAAAAGTATTCATCTTTGTTTCTTCAATGCTTTTCTTCTTAGGCGTATTATTTGGCTATTTTGTAGTTATTCCGATGTCGGTTAATTTCGTTGCTACTTTCTCTGTGAGTGATGTTGTAAAAAATCAGTTTACACTCGAATCTTACATGGGAATGGTAAAAACAAGTATTCTAGGAAGTGCGATCTTTTTTGAGCTTCCAATTGCAATTTACTTCTTAACAAAATTAGGCTTAGTAACTCCTACTTTTTTAAGAAAATATTGGAAATACGCCGTTGTAATTATTTTAATTATTGCTGCAATTGTAACTCCGCCAGACGTTGTGAGTCAAACCATTGTTGCAATTCCGATGCTAATCATTTACGAATTAAGCATCTGGATTTCGAAGATTGTGTATAAAAATAAAATGAAAGAAAATGTCTGATATAATTCAAGAATTTAATGACTATCGTTCTAAAATGAACGAAAAACTGCTTGCTGACAATAACAAAATTGTAAAGCGAATTTTTAATCTTGACACCAATGCTTATGCTGAGGGAGCTCTTGATGTAAAAACAAAAGAACTTTTAGGTTTAGTTGCCTCAACTGTTTTGAGATGTGACGACTGTGTAAAATACCATTTAGAAACAAGTTATAAAGAAGGTGTTTCTAAAGAAGAAATGATGGAAGCAATGGGAATCGCAACTCTTGTTGGAGGAACAATTGTAATTCCTCATTTAAGAAGAGCTTACGAATTTTGGGAAGCACTTGAAGAGCAAGGCAAATAATTAGAAAATGTGTCAATTTGATAATTAGATAATTTCTCTTGAAATGCGCTAATTATTTAATTTTGAAATACAAGTTCTAAATTTTGAAAACGCAATAATTTGTTAATTGATTCATTCTATTGAATATTTTACACTTATTTTGCCTTTCAAATCAAATTATAAAATTGATCATGATTTAGTTTTAAAAAAAATTATCTCATTTTCAAATTATCTAATTTTCACATTAAACAAATGAAATTAAGAGCCGATAATNNGTTGAAGTAAATCAAGGAGAAATTGTAGGCCTTTTGGGTCCAAATGGAGCTGGAAAAACAACGTCTTTTTACATGATTGTGGGATTAGTAAAACCAAATCAAGGAAACATTTATCTTGATGATTTGAATATTACCGATTACCCAATGTACAAACGTGCACAACAAGGAATTGGTTATTTGGCACAAGAAGCTTCTGTATTTAGAAAACTTAGCATTGAGGATAATATTCTTAGTGTACTGCAATTGACTAAACTTTCTAAAGAAGAGCAAATTGCTAAAATGGAAAGCTTAATTGAAGAATTCAGCTTAGAGCACATTCGTACTAACCGAGGCGATTTACTTTCTGGAGGTGAGCG
>NZ_DHEI01000028.1:34088-34890 GCF_002399805.1 Flavobacterium sp. UBA4854 | reverse complement strand
GGAGTTGACCCTGTTGCGGTTGAGGATATTCAGCGAATTGTAGCGCAATTAAAAAACAAAAATATCGGAATCTTAATTACCGACCACAACGTTCAGGAAACATTAGCAATTACCGATAAAACATACTTAATGTTTGAAGGAGGAATTCTGAAAGCAGGAATTCCAGAAGAATTGGTAGAAGACGAAATGGTTCGTCGTGTTTATCTTGGACAAAACTTCGAGCTACGTAAAAAGAAACTTGAATTTTAAGAAAGTTATAATATATGAATGGTAAAAAGTAAATTTCTTTTTACCATTTTTTTTTAATCTAAGATTCTTAAATAGTTGCAAATGAAATCAGAAAAACCAACTCAGGAAGATTACGACAACTGGCACAAAGACCCAAAAAATTGGTATTTCTTCAATAGCTTTTATTATAACCCAAAAGACAAAAGATTACTTCCTCCGAAAAAGATTCAATGGATGGGCTATACAGTAAATTTTGCCAATCCATATTCTGTAATGCTTTTATTGCCTTTTGTAATAATTGTTATTTTGGTTTTATCAAATTAACCACTGAAGACTTTTATTCCACCGTAATAAAATGTAATTGTTCTAAATCGCCATTGTAAATATTAACATCAACACGGTGTTTGATTCCTGGGAGAGAAGCTTTTTCTGTAAATTGCCAGAACAACCAATCATCTTCAATTTTTTCTCTGTAAAAATTATAATTCGCAATCCAGAAAAGATATTCGCTAAATTCCTCTTTCAAGAAATCAGAATAATATCGTTCTCCTGAATAAATTATTGGACGAACTTG
>NZ_DHEI01000028.1:0-33900 GCF_002399805.1 Flavobacterium sp. UBA4854 | reverse complement strand
AATTTTTCAATATCTAAAACTGGCGGAAGATCTCCTTTTTGCAATTTTACTGTTTTGATAAAAAGATCTGCCTGTTCAATAGAATTTTCGTTTGGGCGATAATAATGATAAGCGCCGCGCATAATTTTATTCTCTTTTGCACCTTCCCAATTTCTTTTAAACTGTCTGTCTACACGGTCATTTCCTGCTGTTGCACGAATAAAAACGAATTGAACAGGATATTTTTCATCCAAGATTTCGACTTCTTCCCAATCAACTTTTCCTTGAAATTCAGAAACGTCAATTCCAATTACTTTTCCTTTATGGTTTTCGAGAACACGAATGTTTCGAACATCAGAAAGATGTTTGTCTACCTCATCTTCATCTAAAACTCTTTCTGTTTTAAAACCTAAATAATAAGCAAGTCCTTTGCGATAATGATAAATTATCCCAATGAATAAAAGTCCGAAAAGAATCAATAAAAATGAACGAAAAAGCCTGCTTAGAAATGATCTTCCAGCGGGCTTTCTTGCATATGTTTTACGATAAGTCGTTTTTCTTGCCATTAAACAGAATTACTTTTTCAAGAAAAGATTATTGATAACTGACAACAATACATAAAAAGCAATAATTAGTGGAATTGCGATGTAATGAAGTAAAATAATCATCAATACCGAAATAACAAGAAACACAATTTGAAGAGCATTTTCTTTCAAACTGAATTTTTTAATTTTTAAAGCAAACAACGGGATCTCAGCATTCAAAATATAAGCACTACATAATGTTATAATCAATAAAACCCATTGGTTGGTCAATAATTCAAGAATAAGCAGTGACGATTCTGCATACATATCTAGAACAATTTGCAAACTAATAATAAAAAGAGCATTTGCTGGAGTAGGCAATCCGATGAAAGAATCTGTCTGACGAGTGTCAATATTAAAATTGGCCAAACGATAGCAAGATCCTAAAGTAATAATAAATCCTAAAAACGGAATTGCAGGATGAGTTCCTAATTCATGACCGCTATGCACAAACATACTATACATCACATATCCTGGAGCAACTCCGCTTGTTACCATATCTGCAAGAGAATCTAATTGCAATCCAAGCGGACTTGAAACTTTAAATAATCTAGCAAAAAAGCCGTCAAAGAAATCAAAAAAGATTCCTAAGCAAACCATGAAAAAAGCCATTAAATAATTGTTTTCGGAAATAAAGACAATTGCGACACAACCGCAGAAAAGATTAATTAATGTAATTAGATTTGGAATGTGTTTTTTAATATTCATAGCTTTAAATTTTGATAATGGCAGAGAACAAATTTAGTATAATAACTCGATGCAAAACGAGTTTTTTCGAGAGTTTTTTAATTCGAAGTGTGACTTTGGGAATATTTAACTAAAGGAACTTATTAGATGAGTAAAATATTATATTTTTGATAAAAATTTAAAAACAGGCCTCGATCTGCAAAAACATATACGTTGAAGAAATATTTAGTGTTTTTATTATTTTGCAGCTGTACTTTTCAGTATGCACAAACCGTTCGAAAATATTCGAATGAATTTATGAATATTGGGGTCGATGCCGCAGCTCTTGGAATGGCAAGTGCTGTGACTGCCGCAACAAATGATGTAACGGCAGGTTACTGGAATCCGGCAGGTTTAACTCATCTTGAAGATCATCAAATTGCTTTAATGCATGCCAGCTACTTCGCCAATATTGCACAGTACGACTACATAGGTTACGCAAGTCCAATTGATGACAGAAGTGCTTGGGGAATTTCGATGATTCGTTTTGGAGTAGACGACATTATGGACACGACGCAGTTAATCGATAATCAAGGAAATATTGATTATAACAGAATCAGCTTGTTCTCTACGGCAGATTATGGCTTTACTTTTTCTTATGCTCGAAAATTGCCTGTTGATGGATTTCAATATGGTGTAAATGCAAAAGTAATTCGCAGAATAATTGGGAAATTTGCCAATTCTTGGGGATTTGGATTTGATATTGGACTTCAGTTTGAAAGAAATGACTGGAAATTTGGTTTAATGCTTCGCGATATTACCACAACTTACAATGTTTGGAATATTGATGAAGAAGAATATGCTAAAATTGCAAATGCAATTCCGGGAGAAAACAACGAATTACCAGAAAGTACGGAAATAACATTGCCAAAAGCTCAATTAGGAGTTTCAAAAAGATTTGATTTCCATAACGAATGTAGTCTTGTCACTTCTGCAAATTTAAATATGCGTTTTGAGCAGACAAATGATATTATTTCATCAAAAGCTATAAGTATAGACCCAGCTCTAGGGTTTGAATTTGGTTATACCGATTTAGTTTTCGTAAGAGCTGGAGCAGGAAATTTTCAGAATGTAACACAATTAGATAATACCGAAAAAATAAACTTTCAGCCTAACATTGGTTTAGGGTTTAGATATAAAGGCATACAGATTGATTATGCTTTAACCGATTTAGGAAATCAAAGTACCGCTTTGTATTCTAATATTTTTTCGTTAAAAGTAGATTTGGGTATCTTTAGATAATTTAGAAACCGCAAACATTTAAAATTTTAAATCATGAAAACTGTCGTGTCCAAAAAAGCACTTTTTATTTTATTATTCTTATCAAGTTTTATTGGTTTCAGCCAAAGCTTAGCTTTATCGAAAGATGCCAAAATAAGCATTTTGACCTGCGGACTTGGAAACGAAACTTATTCTTATTTCGGACATACGGGAATTAGAGTTTTAGACCCCGTAAACAATTTTGATGTTGTTTACAATTATGGAACTTTTGATTTTAGAACTCCAAATTTTGTTTTAAAGTTTGCTAAAGGAGATTTACAATATTTTGCAACTGTACATTCATATGCCGATTTTTTCGAAGAATATACATATGAGAAAAGAAGTATTTACGAGCAGGAATTATTGATCTCACCAGATTTAAAACAAAAACTTTTTGACCAGTTAAATGCTGTTTTAGATTCTGAAGAGCGCTATTATACTTATAAATTCATCGATAAAAACTGCACTTCGATGGTTGTAGATGTCGTGAATAAAACTTTAGGCGGAGATATTATCGTAAAAACACAAGACACAGACAAAACCTATCGTTCTATCCTATTTCCTTATTTTGATGGCCATTTCTACGATCAGTTGGGAACAAGTATTATTTTTGGAACGAAAGTCGATCAAATGGGAACAAGAATTTTTCTTCCTTTTGAATTGAAAAATAGTTTAGACAAAACAAGTTTTCAAAATAAACCCTTAGCGGCAAAAAGCAAAACATTATTAGAGTTTGCAAAAGAAACACCAAAATCTTGGTGGAATAACATTTACACTTATCTCTTTATCTTGCTTTTTGTAATCTTTGCAAGAAACAAAACGGTAGATAAAATCTACTTTGTGATTTTATCTCTTATTGGGATATTCTTCGTTATTATGGGATTTTACTCTTTTCACCAAGAATTGGCGATGAATTACAATGTTCTATTATTTAGTCCGTTTTTATTGGTTTTAGTTTTGTTTTCTATTTTCAAAAACAAATTATGGACTTATAGATTTTCGCTAATCAACTTTGTACTTTTAGTGATTTACTTTCTATTTTTGATTAACAAGGCGCATTTCTTTATCACTTTGCCATTAATCATTACAAGTGGAGTGGTTTTAGTGCGAACAGCAATTCGTAACAAAAAACCTATTCCAATTATAATCTAAAAAAATTATTGCCCTCTGTAGAATAAAACCGTTGTAATGGTTTTGAAAGTGATGCTTAAATCAAGAAAAACACTTCTGTGCTTGATGTAGTATAGATCGTATTGAAGCTTAATCAAACTTTCGTTTATAGATTCTCCGTAAGAATAATTTACCTGCGCCCAGCCCGTAAGTCCAGGTTTAATTACATGGCGTGTTTCATAAAAAGGCATTACTGCGGCGATTTCTTCAACAAAAAATGGTCGCTCAGGTCTTGGCCCTATTACTCCCATATCTCCTTTTAAAACATTAATAAATTGAGGCAATTCATCAATTCTTGACTTTCGCATGAATTTACCAAACGGAGTAATTCTTTTATCATTATGAGTAGCGAAAACAGCGCCATTGGCTTCTGAATTCTCTGTCATGGTTCTAAACTTATAAATTTCAAAAATGATTCCATTCTTCCCTACTCTTTCTTGAGTATAAAAAAGACTCCCTTTGTTTGCGAAGATGTTGCAAAGAAAAATTATTGGGATAAAAAATAGGGAAATTAATAGCCCTAAAATAGAAAACATGATTTCTATAAGTCGAACAAAAGACAAATAAAGTTTATTACTATTGCTTCTGCTGAAAGGAAAAAATCTATAAAAATCTCTTTCTATATGATGAACGGGGATTCTTTGCGTTTTACTTTCGTAAACTTGAGTATATTCTCGTATAATAATTCCGTTTTCTAATAAATGAAGCAATTGCTGATATAAATCTGGAGTAATACCATCTGTATTTTGTGAAGCAATAATAATTTCTGAAATATGGTTCGTTGATACAAAATGTTCTAAATCATCCTTTTTTATTTCTTTTACGTAATGAAAATCTAAATTTTCATCTGCAATAGAATCGGAGTTTACAAAACCAATAATTTTATAATGCGGATCGACATTCTCCAATCCTAAAACCAGTTTTTCAACTTCATTTTGATCACAAATCAAAACGACATTTTGAGAAAATCTATGAGAAGCTAAAAAGTAGCAGTAAAACAAACGCCATAATAGTAATGTAATTAATATTGTGAAATAAAATATTAATATTACAACTCTTTGTTTCGGAAGTAAGGGAGAAAGAACTGGCGTAAATAAATAGGCCAAAACAGTAGCGGTAGCAGTAAAAATAACATTTTGAAGAATCTGAAGATGATTACTTGCTATCTGTAAATTATATATTTCGAATATTACGCCAAAAATGTAAAGATACACTATTAATAAAACAATACTTAAAGAACTATTTATTCCAAAATCAAAATAATGATACTCAAATATTGAACTTAATAGATATAAAGCGGATAAAACAAATACAGCATCAAAAGAAAGAAGTAATATTCTCCTTTCCGAAATTTCGAAATGCATTTTCTTTTTTGACAACATTATTTTTCAGTTTGTTAGGGGCTTAAACTTGAGGCAAATGTATTATAAAAATTGAATTTAGCTAATTTGCTTCTCCTGTTTTTTCAGGAATTTTTATTTGTACTGAAAGAAGACTTAATGCATATATAAATGCAGGAGCTGCGGTTCGCATAGCAGCGTGATTTATCGTAAGAAACCAAAAAACAAAAAATGAGAAAAAATATATATGTTGTTTATTATTAATATATAATGTGAAGGGTGTGATAAGAAGAATCAAGAATGCAAAAATTCCGAACAAACCATGTTCACTAAACATTCTGGTTATTTCATTGTGTGATGCAACTTCTTCATGTGTAATTAGAGCTCTCTCATACTTACTCATTCCAGCACCTACGCCAAAGATTGGATTATCAATAAAAATATCTGTCTCTTGATTCATAATCTCTTCTCTTCCTCCTAAACGATCTTTTTTCTCACGTCCTCTTGCATCCTTATTGGCATAGCGTTTTTCAATAAGACCGTTAGTTTGAAACGAACTATAAACCCATATTCCTGTGCCAACTAAAATCGTCAGAACAAATACGAAACTAAATTTTCTTTTTCCTTCAGCATTAGAAAAATAATATAAAACGGCAAAAAGACATGCAATCATAGCGGCTGCTGTAATAATTCCTCCTCTCGAAAAGGTAACGATTCCTCGATAACTGATAAAAATAAATAGCCCTCCGTTAATTAACAATTGTAATCTAGACTTGGAAAAAAGCACTAATTGCGTAAAAAAAACGAACATTCCAAGACCTAAAATTGTAGAAACCTGATTGGGACCAAAACCTCCTGAAGTTTCAAAATTTGATTGAGTCCCCGTTACAACATCCTTAATATTTGGTGTATATAAAAACAAATAAACTGTAGTAGTAACTATTGGCAATCCTAATGAAATTAAAATATTCTGAAGTTTATCAAATGTAATTCTTCTCTTAAACATATAAACAGCACAAATAGCCAAACACAAGGGACCAGACAAATTAAAAACTAAAACTTTTTTAACATCTACATTAAAAGTAGCTTCGCTAGTGGTTACAAAAATTGCCGGAATTAAAAAAATTATGTAAATAAAATATATAAATGCATTTTTAGAAAAATTGCTATAAATCATTCCATAAAGCATAAAAGCCATTACGGAAAACTTTACATATTCATTATTAAAATTACCTGCTGTCATACGAAGAAAAACCTCAGCACCTACTAGGTATGCACTAACAAACAGTGCTTCGTTATTTCTGTTTTCGTTTCTAGTGATTACAATAAACCCTATTAAAACAATCAATAAAGCATATATTTTTGATAAAAAAGGAATAACAAAAATAATTAATGCTATTAATGCATGAAAAACGATTATGGCTAAATAACTAAGTTTTTTATTTTTCATTATAAAATATTTACTTCGTAATGGTCGTTAAAGGTTTCAACCATGTCATGTATTCTTTTAAAATTGATTTTTCACCGAAATTTCTATTTACATAAAAATTCAGCTGTTTTCCTAATGATTTACGAATATGTTGATTCTCAATCAATATTTGAACTGAATTTATAAATTGCCCTAAATTATTAGAATCAATTATCAAGCCCTCTTTAGATGAGGGAATGACTTTTGAAATTTCGCCAACATTGGTTGCCACAACTGGTAAATTAGCTAGTCCGTATTCTAAAACAGCCAAAGGTAGTCCTTCTGAAAGAGAAGTTAAAACTGCTATTTCGCTCTGCTTTAACAATTCCTGAACGTTATTCACTGCTCCGTAAAAAAATACCGTTTCAGAAAGCCCTTTTTCTCTAACCAATTCTAATAAATTAGCGCTGTAGGAATCATTAAAGTCTTTGCCTATTAAATGAAAAGTCCACTCTGGAAATTTTTCATTAATTTCCTTTGCACCATTAATCAATAATTCATGGTTTTTTTGGGGGCGCAAATTTGCAACACAAATTATTCTTTGGCCATCATTTCCTTTTAACTGAAAATCATCAAAAAAAACAGCTGATTTGATTATAAAGTTTGGAAAATAAATAAGATTTTTACAATTCAAATAATTTCGAGCCCATTTTTGTAAAGAATCGTTTACAGAAATAATTCCTGAAAAGAGAAAAGATGAAAATTTTAATGTCAAGTTTTTTCGTAATGTAAGATTTTGTGAAATCCCATAGTGATCATGCCAGATTATTTTAATCCATGGCATTGTTATTTTTACTAAAACTGCAATAAAAAAAGAAGAGCTGTGTGCATGAATAAAATCTACTTTATTTTTTTTCAGATAATTTCTTAATCTAAAGATTGCAATTAAATCTATAGTAGATTTTCTCTTCAAGAATAAATATGTGACTTTTTGATCTATATGATCTAAAAGTAAACCCTCATTTCTTGTAGAGACTAATCCTGAAAATTCAATTTTGTTAGCAAGTGAATTTGCATAATTTATAGCCATACGTTCTGCACCACCAACCTCTAAAGAATCTATAATTTGTACAATTCTCATTTTATCAGCAATTTTTCGATTTCTTTTTCAAAAACATCTGTAGTAAAATTGCGTGACCACTTCATCGCTATTTTACTTTTCTCTAAATACGCCCTTTGGTTCATTATTAAATCTCCTATCTGCTCAGTATCTTTATCCAAATTCAGATCAAGGAGAGTTCCACGTTTACCAAAATCTAACATATAAGGAACACATGACACTTTTGTTGCTATTGGGATACATCCCCAAAACATCCCTTCTGCTATGGCTTTGGGCCACCCTTCGCTTTTTGAAGGCAGAATGACAAAATGACTTTTTTGATAAGCTGCTTTTAAAGCTTCTCTATTCTGATTTCCTTTTATAACGATATATTCATGTAATTTATACATTTTAATATAACCTTCTAGAGAATCTCTCTCTACACCATCTCCATACAAATCTAGAGTCACATTATACCCCGCTGTTACTAATCTCTCAATTAATTTGATAGCATATAAAGGATTTTTACCTGACACTAAACTTCCAACAAAAACAACTTTAGTTCCGTTCGTAAAATCAGCTTTTTCAACATTGGTCTTTTCTAATTCTGAGTAAGTTGCTGTAAAAAATGATTTTGTATTCTTTGATTGATTTTCCCAATATCCATATACTAAAACCTTCATGTTTCTTGTTAGAAATGTATTATTAAGAATCCATTTTTGCATCTGGTAGCTCCAAGGTTGTTTATTTTTAGAATCCCAATTTCCAGCATATTTTGCTGTCTTAATTTTATTTGGAAAAAGAATCTGAACAAAGCAGCCTATTAGCCCCATGTTTCCTGGGCATCTTAAATGAATATGATCTGCCTCTTTCATTGCCCAAAATATCTTCCAAAAAATAACAGGTAATTTAAAAATTGATGTGATAATATTTTTTAGATTAATAAAACTAAAATCAGGAACTACTTTAAAATTTATTCTATCGTGTTGATACGAAATGTCTATTGGAGTTATTTCCCGATTTCTTAATGGAGCTACAATAATAACCTCATCAACATATTTCAGCCAAATATTCATTTCTTGAACATACGGCGAGTATCCCAAATATTCATTGTTTTTGTATACATGAGATACATGAGTTATAATAACAAATTTAACTGAGTTCAATCTTGGTATTTTTTTCTACTATTGTTAGAATTCTTTTAATATAATTTTTAGGATGCAAATAATTCTCACTCCAAAGTAAATTATTTTGACCCATTTCTAGATATTTCTTTCCAGAAAGCAAATATTCTATCTTTTCTGGCAATTCTTGATAAGCGCTTCGGTTACTACTAAGTTTTTCTAAATTCCTTTTGAAATTTTCTACCTCTTTTTCATCAGTATTCGCATGATTGTTTGGATTCCATAATCGCGTATGAAAAATTATATTACCTCCAAAATCTTCTACTTTCTTCGGATATCTTTTAAAATCTAAAATAGCATGGGAAGAGTTTGTGAATAATGAAAACAAATCCATCGCCCTAATTATTTCTGTTCTACTATTTTTATTAAATAGTATATTCAAACTTAAATTCATTACCAATAAATGGCTCTTATACGACAATGAAAGATTAAATTTAAAGGATAAATATTCTTCTCATGATTTTCCTCTCGAAGTGATCTCTTAAAATAATAGTCGTACAAATTAGCCGAGTCTATAAACTCTGGGGCATCAGAATAATCAAAAAAAATACGTTTATTATCAATATTCAATATTGCGCCACTATGAGCTACTCGTTCATTTCTAACTATATTAACTGTTGTTCTTTCGTTTTTACAATAATAAAAATAGGAATATATCAGCTGATTTAAATGAGGTACCCAAGATGATATTTCTAATTTCATATGTATTTTTTCTTTAAATAAATTGCTTATTTTTTTTATAATGGTCTATCAAAAAACAAACTAAACCATCCAATTGTTCTGCCAATAGCTTCAGTAAAAGGAGTTTTTTTATTTTTTTCGGTCAAGGCATTTGTAAATCGAATCAAAGTCAATAAAATTGTAATTGCATTCCATTTCAATCGATCTTTAATTTTTGGATTTGGATTTTTTATTCTCCACACATACCAGCCATTTCGAACAACCATTTTGCCATATTTATATTGATTTGGTCTTCCAGCCACGTCATGAAAATGACTTAATTTTGCATTTGTATTAATTACATTTTTACCAAATTGCTGTGCTCTCAAGCTAAAATCTGCATCTTCATATAAGCCATATCCTTCAAAGAATTTAGAGAATTTTATTTCATTAAAAACCTTTTTTCTAAAAGACATTGACATTCCAATCAATAAATCAACTTCATAAATTTTACCCGTCATTGGAAATCCACAAGTTCTTCCGTGTGAATATAGTGGCATTCGCCCAGGTTCTAAATTAGACGCAAGTCTAAAATAATTTCTAGCAATATTTCTCAGACCTTCTGGATAAAAATATCCTTCAAACAAATAATACTTTTTAGTGTTATAAATGCTACTTTCTTTTTGTACTTGCCATTTATTTTCATTAATAGCTACTCCACCAACACCAACAATTTCATTATTATCTTGAAATGTTTTTACAATTTCGGCAAAATAATCAGGTTCTAAAATGGTATCGTCATCAAGAAAACATACTATTTCAGATTCAAGATTTACTTTAGAAATCCCAAAATTGCGTTGTTTAGTTAATCCTCTGTCTTCATCTTTAACTTTAAAATATTTTAGTTTTTCAAAAGTATTTTTTTGAAAAAAAGTATCAGTTTCATCATTTGTTGAACCATCCACAATCAAGATTTCATCAGGATATAAAGTCTGAAGCTTTACTGACTGAAGCAATTTACAGAGTGCCTCTGCGCGCATGTATGTACATATTATTAATGAAAAACGCATCTTCGAATTATACTTTTAAGACAACTAGAATATTTCCCGCAGTCAGTTCTTCATCAGAATATTTACTAAAATCTTCATGAAGTTTTACCTTTTTAAACAAATCATATTTTTCAGTTCCTTTCTGTAAACTTTCGTAATCCAGATACAAAATTTCATAATCATATTTCTTAAATATCTCTATAAATTGAGGCAATCTTAATCTGTTATGATAATCAAATTTAGTTCTAATTTTACCCCAATCTGTTTCACTATATTGCAAAAAATCATGTAGCGCCAAAGAACTATCTCCGTGCTGTCTTAAATCACTTGGAGAAATAAAATGAATTATCAACGAATCTTTTTTAAGTTGCGTTTTCATTTTTTTATGTAAAATATCAACATCGTTTTCCTTCATATGTGACAATACATATCTTGAAAAAACAAAATCAACTTCTGGAAAATCTTGGTTTATAATATTATAATTCGGAAAATATTCTACACCAACAGGAAGTCCGTATTTATTACGCAATTCTGGAATTACAGTAACATCATAATTTTTCGAAAAAAGACCATTCAATTCTAAAACAGTTTCTTTTTTAAAATGTTTATTAATATCAATTGTTATTACTTTTTCGGCTTCAAATTTATATTTAAAAAAATATGGCATTGTAGGAAACCATCCTGAACCAATTTCAAAAACTGTTTTGTTTTTTAAATCAATATTTAAATCTTTTAAAACTTTAAAAAGTCTTAAATAAGTTGGCTCAACACTCTTGAAACGATTCTCTAAAGTAGATTTATCAAAAAAACTCTGAATTTTATGATAGCAATAATCGTCTATTTTATTGGGCAGTAAGGCTATTGTCTTAAACAAAAATGTCTTTATTTTATGATTCATTTATTCTTAGTTTAATTTTCTCATGTCTAAAATCGAATTCATTTCTGCAAATAGATCACCATTTTGATCAATATTTAAAACAATTGTTTCGAAGTTTTTCCAATATTCAATAAGTTCTGTTAATGTCGGATTCCAAATTTCTTTGTTTCTGATTTTTTCTCCTAAAAATTTAAAATTATCAGATACCTTAATATCAATGGTTTTAGGATCCGAAAATAATCGTCCTTTATGATATTCCATTGGTACAGAAAAATAAGTATGCGCTATAAAAATACCTTTTTCATTAATAAGCGTTTCAAGATTATTTTTAGATAAAGATTTTTGAAAATCAAGCATTTCTAAAGTTTGAAAAATATAAAACTCTTTTTCTGCAATTTTATGTTTAAAAACAATAGGCGAATATTTTGCCAACTTATAAGGTTTGTTTTTAGAGGTATTCCAAGATAAAAGTATTGAAAAAATGGACAATCCAAGATCAAAAGAATTTTTAAGAAAAGGTAAAACAAACTTTATCTTTTTTTGAAAAACAATCTTCTTAAAATTACCCGCAACACTTTTATATTTTATAATCATATCTTCATCATTGTAATAATGAAAGACAATGTTTTTAATCATCAGCTGGATTTTTTTTACAAAACCCAAATTTTTATTTCCTTTTAAAAAACCTCCTAATGTAAAATGTCGAGAATTTAATTGATTAATAACTCCACTCGTGGAAGTTCCTGAGTCTATATAATTCCAAAGCGTATTGATATTTTTATCGCTTAACGTTTTTTCAAACTCTTTATCGCTCAGCCTATTTTGCTTTAAAAGAGAAAAATTATACGGCTGATATCCATGATCAATCCATACTTTTATATCCTTTAAGGGTGGAACAAATGCCGCAAAATCTTCAAAACTCCCAGCTTCGTTTTTTATGGATTGCGAAAGGGAATGATAACACAATTCATGTCCATCGTTTTCCCATTTCAAAAGTTCTTCTTTATCATTTTGAAATGAAGCATTATCAGCACGTTTCGAAAAATGATTTAAGAAAAAACCTTTTGTAATTTTTATTCGATTTTCTTTGAAAAACATTCTTTGTAACGAAAGATTTTCTGCAGTATCAAAATCACAATGATCCGTAAAACAAGCTATAGCAGTAAACGGATATTTAGATCTGCTGAACTCCAAAGCGTGATATTTAGGAAATAAAAGAGCTGGATGTTCTGGGAAATCAAAATTCTTTTTAGACGATTCCAAAACTTTTCTATTAGAATTTCCTGAATAAACAGTGATCGGTTGCGAAAAATCAGGATTGAAACGCCAAAGTAAAACATTATTTCTTTTTTTACTTATTTCCCAAATTCCAAAATGAATATTACTTTGAACCAATTGTCCGTTTTGAAGTTTTATTATTTTAGGACAAAATTGGTTTGCAATTCTATCTTCGTCACATTTTACCCATTTATAATCATGATTTCTAAATTCGAGAATAGGCTGTTCAAATACAATTTCAATATCAAAAGAGTAATGTTCAGAAAGATTTATTTTGGTAAGGTCAATGCTCAATTTATGTTTTTGATTTTCATCAAAAGCATAAATCTGTTTTATTGCATTACTATTTATTGAAATCGATTTTATCAATTTATTTGAATAAAATTATTGTTTTAATTTCTTTGCCCAAAACAAACTTACCTTCCATTGTTTGCGAAAGTTTAAAAAGTACTTTATTGGATTTTTAATATTTTGCTCTTTATAAAATTTAAAAAACAAAACCGTTTGATAACCGTTAAGTTGTTGTTGTTTTAAATTTAGAATTTTGTAAAGCATTACTGTTGGTGAAGGTTTTGGCTGAATTTTATCTTGTTGCCAAGCTAAAATCGGTTTTGTCCTAAATCCTCCAATTGGTGCTTTAAGATGAATAATTTCTGGTTTAGGCGCATAAATAATATCAAACCCAGAATTTCTTAACTGAGCTCCAAAATCACTGTCTTCACCGTAACCAAATTCAAAACTGGTATTGTAAAAAATAGCTTTAATATTGTTTGCTTTTACCACACTGCAACCTGAACCGAAATTGTCCCATTGAATTTTTTGTTTTTCCTTTTTATACTCAGGATAATTAAGTTCATAACACCCAAAAGTTATCTGTTCTGCACCTTCTTTTTCAATTAAACCTAATGCTTTTTCTAAAAAATCATTTGCAATTCGAATATCATCGTCTGCCATAAAAATCCATTCACTTTCAACTTCTTTTAAAGCTAAATTTCGCGCATTACAGGCTCCAGTCTGTTTCGTAAACGTATGTTTTATATTGAAAAGCCAATTTTCATTTACTAAATAGTCTAACTCTGAACTACTATTTAAATCTGAATTTTGTTCCACTATAATAACATTTTCGGGCAAAAGAGTCTGATTCGATAAATCTTTCAAGATATCGTAAAGATATTTTTTTCTTCCAATTGTTGGAATAATGATATCGATTGTCTTCTTATCAATAGTTTTCTTGGTAGATTGTACTTTTATTTTGTCTAATAAATCTCCATCTAACTTTCGTTTTTTAAACCAAATACTGTACAAAAATGGTAGAAAAAATATTTTTTTTTCATAGAGTAATACGTTTAAAAATAATAAAAAAGTCCAACGTGTTTTGTAATGTTGTTTAACAAAACGAAATGTCAAAAAGTTATTCCTTTTATGTTTTCCTTTATTTTTGAGAACATCCTTAATTAACAATGGTTCCGAATAACAAAAAAGCCCTGCTAATGATGCTAATTTTGCCATTGAATGCAAAAAAAAGTCAAAATTTACATCAACTTTAATTTTATTATTTAATGTATTTAGAACTTCTGCATGAATTCCACCAACATCTCCGCTCATCATCCAAGTCGGATAATTAATGTCTTTTTTAATATTTAAAAATAGTGATTCGTCTACATATCCTATTATTTCTGACATTAACGAATCTACTGATACATTATAAGAGGCTGTAATTTTCTTATGATGAAAAATTTCATCAAATTTATTTGTATTTAAATTTGACTTTAAATCTAAGCGGCACCAAATAATAAGCTCTTGAGGATATTTCTCAGCTATCTGAAATAAATTACAAGCTATACTCTTTTCAGAAAACAAAATATTTTCTTCACAAAAGTCAACCTCAACAATTTTATTATTTTGATGATAAACTATTATCACACTCTTACTTCTTTTGATTTAAAATATTTCTGTAAAATTCGATGTTTTTAAGTACAAGCTTATCAATGTCAAATTTTTCTTCTACTTGCGCTCTCGCAATTTTACCTGTTTTTTGTGCTAAAAGAGTGTTCCCTAAAATCTGTTTAATTCTTTCTGCGTATAAATCATGATTTGAAGGATGAACCAAAAAACCACTTTCTCCATCTATAATTAATTCCTGAGACCAGCCAATATTACTATTTACAACTGCTTTTTGCATTGCCATAGATTCTATAGTTACCATTCCTAAAGTTTCTGCAAAAGTTGGAAAAACACACACATTTGCATTTTTTATGTAGTTTTGAATTTCGTCATACGGGATTCTTCCTAAATAATTTACGCTTTTCAAGTCATCTTCGGTAAATAAATTCTTCATTAATTCCCAAGTTGATCTTGAGTTTGTTTTCAAATCAGGAGCATCGCCTCCTATTAAAACTAATTTAGCATTCGGAAAAACCTTTCGTACTTTATTAAAAATTTCTGGAAGTTCTAAAACTCCTTTTTTTCTAATTAAAGTACCAGCATATAGAATCAGATCTTTTTCAAATATTTCAGATGTTTCGTTTTCAAAATTCTTAAGATCCAAACCATAATGAATGGTCTTGATTTCTTTTCCTTTTATATTAAAAAGATTCTTGGAAACTTCTCCCGCAAATTTGGTCGGAGCTATGAATGCTTTTGCTCCATTAATGGCAAGCTTTTCGAACCAAAAATTTTTAAGCTTTTGTTTTCTATTATCTAAATGACAGAAATAAGCATCACTTCCATGAAAACGAATTACTAAAGGAATATTAAAAGACATCAAAGCTGTAATCCCGGTCCAATCTGGAGCCTCAATGATCTCAATTTTATTTTCTAAAATAGTCTTCTGGATAAATTTTTCTATTTTTTTTCTATTCCAGTAAAAATTAAAATATTTCCCCTTACTATTACTTAAACTATAAATTGTAACATTTTCTTCTTCAATAACAAATTCTTCTTGTTGGCCATACACAAATACAGAAACTTGCACATTGGATTTTCTTAGTCTTTCGACCAAAGTAAAAACACTAGTTCCAATTCCTCCATCATGTCCGAAAGCCTTATGAGGATAATGTGATACTATATAAGCAACGTGTAGGTTTGGTTTCATTTTTTTATTTTATACAATTTTTTCTTTATGCTACGCTTCAAATCATTTTCCTTTCGTTTCAAAAATCTCTTAAAACTGAATTTATAACCCGCGACATTAAGAAATCTACCTGCAGAAAAATCTATTAAAATTTCATTTTGATTTGTGCCTTCTTCCTTTAAATTCTTTTTTAAATAAACCTCCCAATTATCATTTTTCTTTCCTTTATCTTTATTGGAAAATGAAAATATCTTAGAGAAAAAACCAAAGTCATTTTGCGGTGTAAATTCATTATAATTCAAACATTTAGAAACTTCAAATATTTGAATTACATTATTAATTATCAAATTAAAATTTGATTTTTCAAGTTTTAGCCAAGAAAAATATATTAAAACTGGAGGTATGAAGTAATCCTTATTAATGAAATAAACATTTTTTTGAGTTTCTGAATTATTTTCACTCAAAACAAAATCAGCTTTAAAATAATCAGATATATATGTTTTTATTTCTTCCTTGTTTTTTTGAGTATTTATAGCAAATGACACATCGGTCAGCTCAATTTTTTGATCTATATGGTTATATTCTGTCCATCTTTCAGGATAATAATCTTTGTCATCAAATTCTTTGCTTTTTTGTCCGTCAAAATTTTTCAATGGTCTTATAATCTTCGAATCCTTCTTTTCTCCCAACCAAGCGGTCCACCAAGAAAAAGTAGAATTACTTATTATAAAATCATTACACATTGCTCCTAAACAAAGTTGTTCTGGCTCATTTAAACCATCTCCAAAAAAGGCATTCTCTAAAAATGAAAAATGATACTTGCAATAGTTAATATCATCGCTCAAAATAACAAGATTGCAGGACTCCCAATTCGGAAAAAAAGTTGCTAAACTATTTAAATAATAATGTATTGGAAGCTGAAAATAGTCTTTATGGTTTACAAAATCTCCTCTTCTTATAGATATCAGTATGGTTCTTTTTTCAAATGTTTTCCTGTATAATTTACTTATTTTTTCTTTCAAAGAATCTGAAAAATCAAAATAGTGCTTGGTTAACTCTGTATCAAAATATTTTTCTGTTTGAAGCCAACCATTGACATCATAATTTTGAGTTTCAAAATTCCATTTATGAAAATGATACTCTTTTTCTTCGATGTCTACAAAATCTTCTAGATTTGCTGATAGAAAAGGCAATTTATTTTTAAACGCATCTTGATATTTCCATAGTAAAAAAACGAATTCACGATCATTTTTGGTCGCCAATCCTATTGTAGAGGCTATTTGAAAAAGCTGATTTCCCAAATTTCCTTTTTTACCTATTTTACTGTATGTAATCATATGAAAAATACTCTCGAGAAAGTTTATTTAGGAAAAAAGTCTTCTAAAATTATTTCTGTAAATTTTTTAGCTCCTGCATCGTTCATGTGCGCACAAGAAGAAAAATATTTATCATCATCAACTCTGTCTTCATAATTATAAATTTCTGGATATAATAAATTTACCTTTTGAAAATAATCTTTTCCTATTAATTTGCTACATATTGGTGTCATGACAGGAATTAATCTGATATTATTTAATTTACAAATCCTTTTAATTTCCTCATAATATTTATTCTTTTGGGGAGGAAAAGTAAAATCTTCAAAATGTAGTTCTTCATTTTCAAATTTTGGTTCGTATCCTCCATATTGAAGATCTTTTGCTTTTTTATCCAATATGTAAAAAAACATCTGTCTAAACCCGATCTTTGCATCATATTTTAAATATCTATAAAATGGAATATAATATAGGCTATTAAAATTCTCTAAGCTTTCATAGTGTTTTTTTATTGCAGGCGAACGATGTAAAAATGGTAAAAATTTCAGAATTGTACCTTCTGATTTTTTTTCTTCTGATCTTAATGTAATATCAACATCAATTATAACATTTTTGATTTTGTTTTTTTTCTCTAATAATAATTTCAAAACCAAATCTGATTCGAATAATTTAGATCCCGGCATTCCAAAGTTATATGTTTTCAACCCCCTCTCTTCAAACATCTGAGTTACGAAATGATTATTTGCTCTAGAAGAACCTAATATTACGACGTCATATTCTTTTGGCTTGGAATTATATATCAACCCTATTTTATCCCTTTTGTTAGATTGAAGAAAAATAAACGAGTATGCTTGATCCAATATAAAGGCCAAAACGAAAACCAGAACTAAGATCTTTAATAAATAAAGCAGAAATTGTCGTTTTTTCATAAAATAATTTACCCTTTAATTTTATTTATTAAAAAAATCATAAATAATTCTTGCTGTAAATAATTTTGCACCTTGATCTGTCATATGCCCGCAAGAAGAAAAATATTTATTTTCTATAACAACATTTTCATAATTATGAATTTCAGGATACGCCTTTTTTAACTTATCAAAGTAATTCATTCCAACAACATTCTCGCACATTGGCGTCATAACAGCAATAAAATTGATGTCGTTCTTTTTGCAAATATTTTTAATCTCTTCATAATATTTATTGTGTGGCAATGGCTTCAAATTGGCAATGTTATTTTTCATATTGCCGTTCTTATGCTTTTCCAAAGGATAATATCCTAAATTATCTAGAGCGTTAGTTTTTTCATTTTTAGCTATTTTATAAATCTCACGAAAACCAATTTTAGAATCAAATTTTATATATCTATAAAAAGGGATGTAATACAATTCATTAAAGTGTTTTTCTTTCGAAAATTGATCTTTTATGACTTTTGAACAATGAATATATGGCAGAAATTTTGCAGCAACTCCTTCAGATTCCTGATCATTAGAAAGATTTAAATCGGCTTCGAGAATTAAATTTTTTATTTCATATTTTCTTTCTATCATTAATTTTAACATTAATGAAGCTTCAAATAAATGTCCGCCACTCATTCCGTAGTTAAACGTTTTTAATCCTTTATCTTCGAACATTTGAGAAACAAAATGGTTATTAGCTCTTGAAGAGCCTAAAATAACCACATCATACTTCTTTGCTGTAGAATTGAAAACGGTTTCTATTTTTCCACGATTTTTGGACTGTATAAAAGCATAAGTATACAATCCGTCCAAAAGAACTGCTATCACAGCTGTTAAAAGAAAAATTCCTAATATGTACAATAAAAACTTCTTCATTAAAACTGGAAATAAATAAATTCTTTATAATCCGAATAAGTTCCAAGAGCTAGTATTGCCAAAATAGCCAATGCCATTTTCAAAAAACTTCTTTTTCCAGAAATTGGTTCGACTTTGGTTCTGTTGTTCCACTCCACAAGAACAAATAATCCAATAATCAATAATAACTCATAATTATAACGTTCGTTATCTAAATACTGAGGGCTAAACTCGCCGTTAGTAAATATTCTTTTTAGATACAAAACAGCATCTGTAATAGTTTTTGCTCTAAAAAATACCCAAGCAATACAAGTCAATAAAAATGTCGTCAGAATACTAAACAATACTTTGACAGAATCTAGATTCCATTTTAGAACTATAGAATCCATATTATTTCTATTACTATTTGAAATCAATAGCGGAAGGAAATAAACAGCATTTATAAATCCCCAAACAATATATGTCCAGTTGGCTCCATGCCAGAATCCACTAACAACAAAAATGATAAATGTATTTCGGATTTTCATCCAAAGTCCACCTTTGCTTCCACCTAGAGGAATATATAAATAATCTCTAAACCAAGAAGAAAGTGAGATATGCCAACGACGCCAAAACTCTGCTATATCTCTTGAAAAATATGGATAATTAAAGTTTCGTAATAAGTCTAAACCAAATAATTTAGAAACCCCTAGTGCGATATCTGAATATCCTGAGAAATCTCCATAAATCTGAAACGCAAAATAAATTGCCCCCATAATTAATGAAAAAGAATTCATTGACTGATAATGATCAAAAATAGCATTAGCATAAACTGCACAAGTATCTGCAATAACCACTTTTTTAACAAGTCCCCAAACAATTTGATAAACTCCCTCTTTTGCTTTTTCTAAATTAAACTCGCGTTTTTCTTTTAACTCTGGAAGTAAATGCGTTGCTCTTTCAATTGGTCCAGCAACTAAAAGAGGAAAGTAACTTACAAATAAAGAATAATCTATAAAATTATATTCTGCTTTAATTCTTTTATAATAAATATCAATTACATAAGATAATCCATGGAAAGTGTAAAATGAAATTCCAACAGGTAAAACTACATTCAATAACATTGGACTTACTTTAAAGCCAAATGAAGTAAACATTTCTGCAAATGAAGTTGCAAAGAAGTTATAGTATTTAAAGACTCCTAGAAATCCTAAATTCACCAAAATACTAAGCCAAAACCAAAATTTTCGACTTTTTCCCGAATTACTTTTCTCGATTTGAATTCCTGTGAAATAATCTAAAAATGTTGAAAAAACTAGCAGAAATAGAAACCTCCAATCCCAACAAGAATAGAAATAATAGCTTGCAACAATTAATAAAGCATTTTGGGTATTTTTGGTTTTATTGAAAACAAACCAATATAGAAAAAAAACAATTGGCAAAAAGATGGCAAATGCCAGCGAGTTAAAGAACATAAATATCTACTTTTTTAAAATGCAGTTTAAACTTTTCCAAATTTTTTCAGATGCTTGAGTAGGATTTGGTCCAACAATAATCTCAAACCACTTTTTACTGTCTTTAACACTTGAAATTTTTCCGTCAATAATATCTTTAACCATATTGGTTAGATCTTTTTTATCTCTTATCCATAAAGCAGCCTCCTCTGAGGGTTTTGATCTAAAATGAATGTATTTGTAATTTTGCCCAATATCACGAATTCCCTTTCTAAGTTGTGGCTGTTCGTAATCAAAAAATAAGCAAGATTTATCGTGAGCAGAAAAATCAAATACCATTGATGAAGCAATATTACCAACAAATTCTGTGTATTCACAAATATTTGCCTGCAATGCAAAATCTTCTTTTGTCGGCATAATTTCATTCCAACTTTCCCCAACTGGACTCCATAACGGATCAATGTTTACAATAACATCTTGATATTTCTTCAAAACCTCATCATAACGATCTGTAAAGTCTACTGGGCATTTTCGGTAAATGATTCCTAAAGAATATCCATTTTGGTTTAATTCTCTAACTGATAATGCTAAATCTTCTAAATAGTATTGATCTAAAGGAGATGTAACTATATCATCACCAGAATAACAAATATATTTTTTGTTTAAGTCGAGATCATGTGAATTATAAAATTCTTCTTTTGATTGTAAAATTGTTTTATCAAAATGACTTTCGAACTGAGGTGTTCCTGTTACAAAAATCTGGTTTTCTTTTACATAAGGACAATACATTAAAACCTCTTTTTTCATGTGTTCACTCCACACAAAATAATAATCAGTTTCTACTAGCGTCGTTGCTTTAGGAAGATTATCCCAAGAAAAGATAAAAGTTCCTGTTGGAATTCCTAAGTCTTGTGCTGCTAAAATAGAAGCAATTGCTTGAGTTGGGCGCTGATTGGTGCAAAAAACAAAATCTGGTTTGTATTTTTCTAATTGTCTTTTACTTTCTTTGTATTTACTTGTAGTTCGCTCACCTTTTTTTATTTGCTTTCTAACAAATTTGATTCCTTTTTCGTTAGATCCAAAAGTTGTCAAAGCATCGACCATTAAACTTTTAGCAAGATTAGCAACTCCTTTATAAGATTGCGGAAAATTATAGGTATTGTAAACCACCTCTTTAAATTTCTTATCAAAGAAATTTAATTCCATTCTTTTACGTGCGCGGCTATAAACTGTTGTTAACGGATGTAATCCTTTTTCTTGAATTTTTAATTCTTCAAAACCTAGTTTCTCCTTAATCGAAAATGGAGTGTTGTTCCAATATGTAATATCGAAATCATTTTGTTCTCCAATTTCTTTAAAAGAGGTTAAGGCAAAATTTCGAAGTCCAACACCATCAGGCAAAAAAATAAATATGTTTTTTTTCATTTTAATTTAAATAGAATCTAATAGGAAAATTTTACATCTTCATTTTTAGCCTCTGTTACGGTTAAGATATTTAAATGGCTTTAATTGAAATCCTTTTAAGCTTGTACTTTTTTGTTTTTTAGTTTGTCTCTTTGAATTTGTTCGATTGGCAAAATATCGGCAGACTTAAAAGTCAACGCTTGATAGACCGCCTGAAGATCACGAGTAAGTTTGCGTAAACCCATTGGTTCTAATGAAGCAGCATGATCTGTACCTTTCCAAGTTCTGTCTAGGGTATAATGTCTTTCTATAATATTAGCTCCTAAAGTATATGCAGCTATATCTACAGCAATTCCTAAATGATGACCCGAAAAGCCTATATGCTTTACCAAATGACCATACTTTTGCTGTAAGATATTAATATCTAATAAGCAAACATCTTCAAAGGGAACCGGATAACCCGATGTACAGTTGTATAAAACTAAATCTTGGTTTCTTTCTTTTTTAGTAAAAAATTCAACCAAAGTATCTGTCTCATCTTTAGTTGTCATTCCTGTAGAAATATGAATTTCTCCCGAATAATTTTCGCTAAGCCATTCCAACATTTCAAAATTGTTGTTGCAAGCAGATGGTATTTTAATAAAATCTGGATTTAATGATGCGATTTCTTTTGCTGAAGTTGTATCCCAAACCGATGTAGAATATATAATTCCGATTTCTTCGCAATATGATTTTAACTCTCTATGCTGTTCAACATCAAATTCTAAGAACTCTCTATGTGCACCATAAGTCTCTCCATAAGAATTAGAAGCATTTGGATGCGGAGCATAATATTGTTCCTCTGTTAGAAGTTCTTTATTATTGCGCTTTTGGAATTTTACTGCATCTGCGTTTCCGAAGATCTTTGCAATTTTAATTAATTCCTTTGCTATTTCCATTTCGCCTTTATGATTACATCCAATTTCTGCAATCACATAAGGTTTTTTAAATTCCTTCATAACGTTTATTATACTTTAATAAAATTTCACAAGTTTCTCGTATTGCTCCACCTCCAGATTGGTATGTTAAAACATAATCTGCATTTGCTTTTACAATATCTGTTGCATCAGCTGGTGCAAAAGACCATCCAACACTACAAATATTAGTCAAATCATTTACGTCATCACCCACGTAGGAAACGGCGCCAAAACTACTATTTCTCTCTGAAAGAAAATGTGTTAAAAAGGAAAATTTATCTTTTACTCCTAAAAATATATGTTTAATCTGCAATTTCTTCATTCTCTGCGCAACTAATTCAGAATTTTCTGAAGTCATAACTACAACTTCGACATTATTTTGTCTTAGAATTTCCAAGCCCATTCCGTCGCGCATATCAAACTTTTTAGCCATTTCGCCATTGGCATCATAATAGACACATCCATCTGTAAAAACGCCATCGACATCTAAAACTAAATAATCTATTCTTTGGTGCAATTTTTGTTTTTTCTGACGATCTCCTAAAAGTTTTTCAATAATATCCCAATCAGATAAACTATCAATTTCTACAAGAGATTCTTCTGCCATTTTTACCAAGCCAATAGAACCGCTTACTCTATTTTTAGAATTTAAGAAAGCGTCTTTTGTGGTAACATAAACAGCTCCATTTTCAATCAATAATCCATCAAAATCTTGGCGTCTTGGTCTTTTAAAAACATCATAATTACTTGGAGTTCCATTTGAATTCCAAATAAAACGGTGTGTATTGACAACAGTCAAAGCCGATTCTTTTTTATTGATAAGGATTTCGTTTAATGCAGTATTAATATCTTGGGCTTTTGTCATTGGAGAAGTTGCCTGCAATAAGCACAGCACATCAAAATCGTTTTTTACCAATGTTGCAAATTCCAGCATGGCGCTTTCTGTAGATGCGGTGTCAGAAGCATTTTCGTCATTCCTTAAAAGCGTCTTTACTTTTGGAGTCCAAAAATATTCTCTCTTGATATAATCAATAATATCTTGATCGTCTGTAAAAATATAAACCTCATCTAATTCTGAGAAAATAGCTTCTGTTAAAACCCATGAAAAAAGTGGTCTTCCAAGCATTTTCTTTTTATTTTTCCCAGGAATTCCTTTTGAATTTTTACGAAGTGGAATTATAGCGGTTTTTTTCATAAAATTTACCTTTTTAATTTGTCTCTTTAAATAAGAGTATGAATTCATTTATTAACTATTCAGTTTTAGAATTTATTAGGCCTTTTCAATATAAATTTAATTTTAAACCAAAATCGTAAAAATGTATAATAGATATCAACTGCAAAATTTTTCAATAATATCAAAAGCGACTTAATGAGCCCTTTAAAGGCTGAAAAGAATGAGATGTCCTCATGCCAAAGTTGGTAGTTACCAATTATATCATTTTTGAATCTAAAAAAAACTTGCTTCTTTGTTCTTTTAATTTCATAATGAAAAATTGATTCAACAAACTCGATATCGTATCCCTCTTTCAATACTCTTTTTGTCCATTCTTTATCTTCAAAAGTCGCGACATCACTTCTAAAATTATGTTTCTTCCATACTTCTCTATTAAAAGCAGATCCCGAAAAAATTAATCCCGATTTATTCGGATCCTCTTTTGCCAAAACATTATTTATAAAATTCTTATAATCATTTGAACTATGAAGACACCTCAAACCTGCTAGATTTTCATTGTTTCGAAATTTCTCTTTTATTAGTTTAAAGAAATCATGACTTACCGGATATGAATGTGCACTAAAAATAACCACTATTTTTTGACTAGCCTGAGCTGCTGCAAGATTTGCACTTTCTCCGTAACTAAAATCTACAATAGACACAAATCTGGCTCCATATTTCTCAACAATTACTTCACTTTCATCTATAGACAAGTTATCAATTACAATAATTTCATGAATGTCATCATTATATCTTTGCCTAAGATTTCTTAGTAAAAACTCTAATGCTTTTGCTTGATTTTTATTTCTGATTACAACTGAAATCATTCTTAATTATTTATTACGTATTCAAAAGTATTTACTTCAAATATTTTAAAAAATTTATTTTTTGTAAAATTCTAAAAGGCTTCATTATTATTTTAGCTATTTTATATTCTAGTGAATTCTTAATTTTTTTTTCACTCTGACTATATCTTTTTAATAGAAAAATAAAATAGGATAAGGTCATGTCAAAATTTTCAACATAAATTTCCTTATGTTTCATATATATATATTCTACATTATTCTGCGCATGATTTTGTAACGTGTCAATCAACATCGATTTTTTAGCTTTTCTATAATAAAACAATGATTCCTCTACAAATTTGAATTTCCATGATCTTTTTGTTATGTTAATCCAAAACTCCCAATCCTCAAATCCATTTTTCATATTTTCATCATATCCTCCAACTTGCTCCCAACATTCCTTTCTATATAATGAAGATGCCATCATTATGTTTTCATACATGAGGTCACGATAATTAGAGCCAGAAACTTTGGTTTCAAAAATGATATTACTTTTTTTGTCTCTAAAAAAATAGCTTTGACATGAAACAATCCCTAGACTTAGATCCTTATTAAGTTCCGGAATTAATCTTGACAAATAATTTTCGTGCAAAAAATCATCTGAATCTAAAGGAAGGATGAACTCTCCTTTAGAAATTTTAATTCCAGCATTTCTCGCACTCGAAAGCCCTCCATTTTCTTTAAAAAGATACTTGAATCTATCATCTTTAGCACACCATTTTGATGCTACAAGCTCTGTATCGTCTGGACTTCCATCATTAACAATTATACATTCCCAATTATTATAATTTTGATTTAAAACAGACTGCAATGTCTCATCTAAAAAATGTGCTTGTTTATAACAAGGGACAATTATAGATACTAAAATTTTAACCTCCATTTTATTTATTTATGACTTTTTTTAGATGAACTCGGAATTTATTCATTCCAACACCTTTAATACTGAAAAGTCTAGTATTTAATAATAACATTAAATTTAACAAACAAGTCTTTTGCTTAAATGAATACAAATCTGATCTTAAAAACCATTTGAAAAGTAAATTAACCTCTTTTTTATTTTTATCAAAATGCGGAATAGCAAATTCTAGAATAATTTTACAGCTAAATTTTCTAAAATCAGCAAGGTAATTCTGTTTCGTTAACAAATCTGAGTGTATATCGTAAAATATAACTAAGGATTCAAGTATATTAGAAATGAGATTATTATTTAAAACTTTAGATTCATCTACTCTATAATAAGTATCAATCTTAAAATCTCTATATAATTTTAATTGATTTGTTTGCGAAAGTACTTTTACATTGAAACTTACATCTTGAAATCGTTTTAGATTTTCATCAAACTTACAATTTCTAATGCAACTTTTTTTATACAAACCTGCGGTAGTCTGCCAAGGAATTGTATAACTTAAGAACATCCTTAAATAATTTGTACTTTCCTTTAATTCTGGATCTTTGTTAAAGGAAAATGATTGTTTTACATCATCAAGAAGAAAAGCTCCATCTCTAATTAATAAATCTATCGAAAGGTCACTAGTAACTATCTTTACCCTTTCTTCTAAGCAAAAAGACTCACAAATATCATCTGAATCTAAAAACATTATATATGCCCCACAACTATTTTCAATCCCATAATTTCTGCAAGCATTCGCTCCCTTTAAACGATCATCTGGACGGCGGTAAAACTTGAAACGATTATCGTCTTTTAAATATTTATTTATTATATTTTCTGTATCGTCATTTGAACCATCATCGACAATAATACATTCCCAATTTTGATAAGTTTGGTTTAGTATACTATCTAGCGTCTCACTAATAATGTGTGCACGATTATATGTTGGAATTATTACAGAAACTTTAGGCTCATTCATGAGATTTATATTTTCGAAACAGCTCAATTCTTTTGAGGCTGCTTTTCTAATCACTTATTTTTTTATTTTGAATCTGATACTATTTAATTCGTCACCGACCTCGTACAAGTAAGGAAAAGTATGGTAAAAAGAAATAATATGAAGCAACAGTAAATCATTAATTTCTTTTAAAGTATAATATTTAGGAACTTTTTTGCCTAGAATTTTCTTTAATTTATATTTCAGAGAATTCTGAAAAGGATCTTCCATAAAACTAATGTTTAAAATATCGCCTTCAAAATTCGGTAATTCACAAAACAGAAAGTGGCTGACAACCTCTTTTTTGTTAAGCATTATTTTTTCTTGCCTGTCCTTTTTTAAAATCTCAAAATCATTTTTACAAATACCAGCTCCCCAGTTTATACTATTAACTTGTACTCCCTTATTTTTGGTATTTGCTAACAGTTTTTGATTATTTATTTTTATAATATCTGTCAGTTGCAGATCTTTTGTAAGCACTTTTTTTTCTTCTTTTCTATAGCTAATATGCCATTGATGAAGCATTAAAATTTCTTCCGAATAAAAAACACTTTCAATACCATTTTTTCCTAATCGATTATGAATATCGATATCTTCAGCTCCCCAAAAATGCAAAAACTCATCATATCCTCTTACTTCTTTCAAACTATTAAGATGAAATAATGATAATCCTTGCGCGCCAACTCCACTGCTAAAATCAATTTCAAAATCTTGAAATTTCTTATCAGATTCTGATTCTTTTTCATTCAAGAAACCAACTTTAAAATAATAGCCTTTAAGTGGATTTTTTAATTCATGAAGTTTACAAACAAAATTTGGACTAAAAATCATATCAACATCAGCTGTAAATATGTACTCTGTGGTAGCATTTTTTAGTCCAATGTTAATTGCTTTAGCTCTTGACCAAGGCTGAAATTCTGAATAATTATAAATGTATTTTACAAATTTATAATTAGCCATCAAGGCTTTAATATTGGATGCTGAAACTGAATTTGAGCCATAGTCTACAAAAACAACTTCAAAATCAGAATTTGTCTGTTCTTTCAGCGAATCTAAAGAGCGTTTAACCCGGACGGATTCTCTATTGCGATAAGGAAAAATTATTGTTATCATTTTCCTATATATTTTTTTATACTTTTTTTAAGTCTTTTCTTAAAATTAAAAAATCTCCTTTTAAAAATTTGGACGTCTTTTAAATTGATTGATGCTTCTTCAATCTTAAATTCTTTTATATAATGATCAATTCTTTTGGTTTGTTTTTCATGGACTTTATAGGCTCGAGCATACCAACTGTGAAAAGCTATTTTATTTCCATTTACATCAAGAACTATATTTCCCGTTTCGTCATTATTAACTGGATTTATCGTATCGAGATATAAAATTTTAAAGCCTTTTAGAATAGCCCAAAAATAAAAACAGTAATACGGTTCATCAAGGCTCTTTATATCATAATCGTATTTTAAAAAAGAATAGTCTTTATTCTCAAAAATTTCTGGGATAAATATTTGATGCTCTTTGATTGACTCAAAGTCATATATTTCTGATAATTTCTTGAAATTTATTACAGAGAAAAAAGTGTTAATTACTTCTGGGTTATTAATTCTGTGTTTAATTAATCCACCATCTCTAACTCCAGATATTTGATAATCATTTTTGTCCATGTACGTAATCAAATCGAAAACAAGATTAGAATCATAGAAAAAAATGTCTTCATCTGCCATTATAATCCACTCATACTTTTTATTGTTGAGTTTCTTAAACATATAGTTTATACTCTCTAAACCATACATACCATTAGTTCCATCAATAACGATTTTATCAATCTCCTCTGGAAAAATTGTAGCTGTTCTTTTATACAACTCAAAATTTGCAACAGTGGTAAGAATGGCAATTTTAGATTTATCAATCGTATCCATATTTTCTAATTTTCTTTGATTAACATTTCTAAATCGTATAAAGCAGTAATAGAAATTATAGAATACTTACCTTTTAATTAAGGCTTTTTCTATTAGATCGTCTATTACATCTAAATGTTTCTTTAACGCAAAATTACTTTTTACGAGTTCTTTCCCTTTTTCACCAAATTGCTTTGCCAAACTTCTATTTTCTAGAAAAAATATCATCTTTTCTGCCATCATTTCTACATCATGCTCTTCGACTAAAAAACCGGTTTTGCCATCAATGATGACATCAGGAATGCCAGCATGTTGGGTTGAAATAACAGGCAATCCTGCAGCAGAAGCCTCTAAAATTGCGACAGGTGTACCTTCTTGATCTCCAGAAATTGCAGTTACTGAATGTTGAACAAAAGCTAAAGAGTCTTCTAAATATCCAAGAAAATCTTCTCTTCCAATTATTCCAGGCAACGATACATTTTTATCTATTTTTAAATAACGTATCAAATTTACACAGGTTTCGTACAATACTCCGTTTCCGCCAATAACTAATTTTGCATCTGGAAATTTATTCAAAACTTTATTAAAGGCTAAAATAGTATAATATGGAGCTTTCTTATTTACAAAACGTCCTACAGCTATAAAAGTTGAGTTTTTAAATGAAGGTTTAACATCTAAAAAAATAGAATTTGGTCCATAGACATTGTAGACAATTTTCTCATTTGGGCAACCAAGCTCAATTAATCTTTGCCTCATTGATAAAGATACAGCAATAACATATTTGCTATATAAAAATACTTCTTTGTAATTATTGCATTGCGTTATGATAGAATACTCTGAAGCATCATAACCATGAAAGTGAGTTATTAAAGGTAGATTTAATTTTTCGCAGACTGAAACAATTTTATCTGCTGTTGGACCATATTGTGCCAAAACTACATCTATCTTATTTTTTTTGAGTGACCGTATAAAGGCCTGTTCTGTGGCACTAAATTTAGTAAAAGCTATTTTTTGTTTTATCTTAAAGATGATTAGGTCAAATTTTGAAAATAACTTTCCTTTATTTTCTAGAAAAGTTGGTACGGTTCCATTAAAATAATAAAAAATTTCTCCTTTCAATCCTTTTTTTTGCTCCTGAATAAAAGTCTCCGAATAGATATTTTGTCCTGGAGATACAATCGCGATTTTATTTTTTTGCAAAGCCATATAGTCCAGTTATCATTTGTCCTTCTTTAAAATCTGTATTCAAACTTTTATCCTTTTTTATTAAATAATGAATTAAAGGTTTTATAATTAAAGACAGAATTTTTCTCTTTTTACCACTCATCGGAGCTCTACTTACCCATAACCCCATCATTTGTGCCATCGAAGCGTGCCAGCCACCTAACGCTTTAATTTCAATATTATCAAATCCTGAATTCTCAAGATGTCGTTGTAAGGAAAAAGGGGTGTATCTATATTCATCATGAGGCACTTCATGAAGATTCCATAAAAATGGAACTGTAAAGAAAAAAACACCGTTCTCTTTTAAAACCCTATAAACTTCTTTTAAAATTCTTTCTGGTTCTGGACAATGCTCTAAAACTTCTGTTCCAAATGCACAATCAAAAGAGTTGTCTTCAAAAGGCATATTGATTCCATTCCAAGTAAAGTCTGGTTTTATCTCCGAATCATAAACCAGTGCTTCCTCTATATCAAGACCAATATAATTTGTTACCTCACTATTTTTAAGAATATAATTTCTATATGGCATTTTGCCACAACCTATATCTAATATTTTTCCATCAAATCTATTCAAATTCTTTGTTAATGCATTTAAAATAGAAGTTCTAATGTAATATCTGTCTAAATTTGAATAACTTAATTTAATGTGAAAAAAACCGTCATCCGAATTATTTTTATTCACTTTCATTTTTTAGCACTTTAAAAACATCTTCAATATTTTTCATCACAAAAAAATTATGATTCTTTTTAATTCTCGAAATTTCCCAATCCCACCATTTAATTTCGAGTAATTCATTTATAATTTTGCTATCAAATCGATACTTAATTATCTTTGCTGGCACACCTCCTACAATGGCGTAGTCTGGTACATCATTAATCACCGTAGCTCCAGCGGCAATGACAGCTCCGTTGCCAATTGTTATACCATTTTTGATATATACATTAGCCCCAATCCAAACATCATTTTTAATGATTACTTTCTGATGATGATCAAAATAATCTTTCGTTGCAATTTTGATGTCAAATTTCTTTGTACCATAATAAAATAATGGACTTGTACTCAAAAATTCAGTAGGATGATCTCCATAACCAATTATAACATGCGGACCAATCGAACAAAACTTACCTATGGTTGTAGAATGTATTTTCGAACTCGGAGAAATATATGAATAATCTCCTATCTCAGATGCAAAAAACTCTACATTATTCCCAATGATATATTTTTTCTCTGCCTCTAGATCCTTCTTCTGTGAAGAAAATACAATTAGAATTTTCTTAACTAATTTTTTTAGTCCCATCTAGATTTCATCTACAAATTTAACCTCCCACTCAGCTTCTTCAATATATGCGCAAGTCCCTGCAACCCATTTATATGGGTGTACTATCCCAAACATTACAACTTCAAAAGGGCATATTTCACTGATAGTTTCCAATTTATTGAGGCCATTGTTATCTGCAAAATGAATAATAAGACTATATTTCCCCATAAAAAGCCTTAATCGTGGAATTTTGCAAGTTAAATTGTAATAGCCTTTCTTTTTCGCAAATGGTATATTTTTATCAAAATTCCAAGAATACAACATTGGAGATTCATTCTCATTAATTGCCTGAATAGCAATAGCCGCTTGTTCTAAAGCCTCTGGCACAAATATCTGAATATCTATTTCAAACGCTTCATTATTCCTTTGAACGTTATTAGGCAATGTAGTCTTTAATTCTACCTTAGTGATTGAAGCTTTATCTAATTTTGGCTCCGCTAAGTAAATATTATCTTTGGTATATTCTAAAGCCAAATATTTAGAAATTGCAGCCCCTGTTTCACCTTCAAAGATTATTCCTCCGTTTTGCATGATAATGCATTTTGTTGTAAGAGTACTTACTGCTTGCATATTATGACTTACAAATAAAACAGTTCTACCACCTTGTCTTGAAATATCCTGCATTTTACCAATCGCTTTCCTTTGAAATTCAGCATCACCAACTGCCAAAACCTCATCAACCACTAAAATTTCAGGCTCTAGAAAAGCCGCAACAGCAAATGCTAAACGAACTGTCATTCCAGAACTATATCTTTTTACAGGAGTGTCTATATAGCGCTCACAACCTGAAAATTCAATAATTTCATCAAGCTTTGAAGTAATTTCCTTTTTGGTCATTCCTAAAATAGCTCCATTAAGAAAAATATTTTCTCTTCCTGTCATCTCTCCGTTAAACCCTGTTCCAACTTCTAGCAAAGAAGCGATACGCCCTCGTGATTTTATATTACCTGTTGTTGGAGCCGTAACTTTTGAAAGTATTTTTAAAAGCGTAGATTTTCCTGCTCCATTTTTTCCAATAATTCCTAAAACTTCACCTCTTTCAACTTCAAAATTTATATCTTTTAAAGCCCAAACATAATCTGACGTTCCTTTGGTAGAACGATCGTTAGTATCTCCAATTTTTAGATATGGATTTTCTTTTCCTCTAATTTTATGCCACCATCGATTCAAATCATGACTTAAAGTTCCTGTACCGACTTGACCTAAGCGGTATTGTTTAGAAATATTTTCGGCTTTTAGTATTATATCTTTCATTTATACGGTATCTATAAAGCTTTTTTCTGTTCTATTAAAAACTAATAATCCAGTAAAGAAAACAACAATTGTAACTACCATTGTATATATTAAACCTAAAATTGATATATTCCCAATATTTAATAACATATAACGTGAAGTTTCTATCACATAAGCTAATGGATTGTATTCTACAATCCATCCAAATTTTGGGAGTTTTTCTTTTATTAATTCCATCGGGTACATTACGGCAGATATATACATTAAAAGCTGTACGCCGAAACCAACTAAATTATTTAGATCCCTATATTTTGTAACCATTGAAGAAATCATCATTCCTAAACCTAGTCCCAAAATTCCCATAACTGAAATTAAGATTGGGAAAAATAATATAGATACATTAAGTTGTAAATCTACTCCTTGAAAATAAAAGAAAATGTAAAAGAAAATAAATATACCTAATTGAATCCCAAATTTAATTAAGTTCGAAATCACTATAGACAAAGGAGTAATAATTCTTGGAAAATATACTTTCCCAAATATATTGGCATTAGATTTAAATGTATCAGAAGTCCCATTTAAACAAGCCGTAAAATAATTCCAAACCATTATTCCTGCTAAATTGAATAAAAATGGAGGAATCGTTCCAGTCTTAATTCCTGCAACGTTATTAAAAATAATAGTAAAAGTAATAGAAGTAAACAAAGGCTGTATTAAATACCATAGAGGCCCCAAAACAGTTTGTTTATAAACTGTTATAATATCTCTTTTAACAAAAAGCATTAATAAATCTCTATACTGCCAAATTTCCTTAAAATTGAGCGTAAGAAATTTATTTTTTGGTGTTATCTCAAACAACCAATCGTTTGTATTTTTAGAATCCATTTAAGAGCGTAAAAATCTTATTTTAAAAAATTAACAAGATTTTTAATATTTTAGAATTTGTTTAAAAATGTCAAAAGGCGTTTAAAAAACACCTCTTGATTATATTTGATTTTATTTTTGTTTAATATTATTTATCTAAAACTTCAAAAGTCGAATTCATACTTTTAAATTCTGGAACTATTTTTTTCATTTTAGCAACAATATCATCATTTTCGTAAAAATCAGCAATTCCAATTAATTCATCAACATCAATATGAAGATTCTCATACTCGTCTTGAATTTCTTGCGCAATCATAATTTTATTATGATATGTTGGAAGAGTTTTTGAAGTATCATTTAATAATTCTTCATAAAGCTTTTCTCCAGGTCTTAGACCAACAATTTTAATTTTGATTTCTTTATCTGGTATAAAACCAGCCAGCTTAATCATTTTTCGGGCTAAATCGATAATTCTAACTGGCTTACCCATATCAAAAATATAGATTTCTCCTCCATTCCCCATAGCTCCAGCTTCCAATACAAGTTGACAAGCTTCTGGAATTGTCATGAAATAACGTATAATATCTTGATGTGTGATTGTTACAGGCCCACCTTCTGCAATTTGTTTAGTAAATAACGGAACGACTGACCCATTTGAACCTAGAACATTTCCAAAACGAGTCGTTATAAATTTTGTCCCTCCTTGAATGTTTTCTCTTTGATTTTTTAAGAATAGAGACTGTACATATTTTTCTGCGATTCGTTTACTGGCTCCCATTACATTGCTTGGGTTAACAGCTTTATCTGTAGAAACCAT